>CAYTAW010000525.1:0-2304 GCA_964435675.1 uncultured Bdellovibrionales bacterium | reverse complement strand
GACATCAAGATTGGTCCCTACAACTCGCGTTTCGCCACTTCTACCGTTGGGCTTTCGGGCAGTTTTGGTGACAATGTCTATTCGTCTGTTAATGGCGAATACAACCAATCATTGATCGATCCTGATGACACCGTATTGCAGCGTCTACCGACTGTCACGACCATCGGACAGAAGAGCTTCCGCCCATTCGGATTCAATCCTTACGGCATCAAGCTTGGAACGAGCCTTGCGGTCAACAACGTCGATTTCTACCGTGAGCGCGGATATGATGGATGGCGTCACGATGTCAGTCCGACGATTAAGATTCCTTTTCATTACAAGAATTATTTTGACAGCACTCTTTCGGCGACCTCACATCAGACCTTCTATGATATGAGCAATACGGTCGATCCCTCTACGAATGCTGAGGTGGATTTTAATACGACCAGATCGGTATACCAATTTTCCTACGATACACAGACAGCGCTCGAAAGAGTGTATGACCTCGAACCGGGCAATTCACTCACGTATCTAACCTCGCTTGGATCGGATAGTCAGATATACCGTCTGGAGCGCGTTAAGCATACGATTCAACCATTCGTTAACTACACGTACGTGCCGCAGGAATTTCAAGATAATAATCCGCTCTACGATTATTCAGTCGACCGTATTCGCCAGCGTAGTCTGTTCACCTATGGGTTCCGCACAGCGTTGGTGGGTCGCTTTCTGCCGCCTGGGGGAATGGGCGATAAAGATATTCCCGAGCTAACGCCGCGCGCGCAGGATGTTCCTCTGTTTAGCCCCGCAACTGGTTTGCCTGAATTCGGCAATGATCGCGTGTTCGGTGGTAACGCGAATGTTAGCCAACGTCTGGGTGAAATGCGCGAGATAGTATATTTGACGATGCGGCAGAGTTACGACCGTATTGAAGATATTCATGATAACGAGCCGGGTAGAAGCGCGCTCTCAGACCTATATTCTGAAGTTGGCTTTTACCCGACACAGTACCTCGGATTCATTACTCGTTCGAACTATGATGTCGAGGACAGCGCGCCATCTTCTTGGGACGTGGGTACGCAGTTTCGTGACGACCGCGGCGACTCCCTTATTGTGCGGTACGGATATAATACCGCACCGGCGGGTAAGACCGATCCCGCGCTCAATCAAATCGAGGGTAACTTAGAGCTCGTTTTGGCGGAGCAATTACGCTTCGGATACTACGGCTTGTACGATGACGTCAAAAAAGAATTTCAGATGAATAAGTTCGCGCTGCGCTTTGCCGACTCCTGCAAATGCTGGACATTTGATGTTGGCATGATGAATCAGCTTAATCCTGATCGCCAATATGCGACAGTTTCGCTATCGCTGCTCGGGCTCGGCGATCTGACGCAGAAATTCGGCTTAAATTCGGGCGGTGGTACGACGCAGTAGCTCCTGCGGCTCTTGCGCTTATTGCCTCAAGGGTCTTGGTTTTCTCGCCTTTTTTGCGTATTCTCTGGCTGGATTTTGAACGGCTAAGAGGGGCTTTATGAATGTTCTCGTCACGGGTGCGGCAGGATTTATTGGCAGCAACTTCGTCTACTTACTGACTGAGAAACGCCCCGAATGGAAGATTACCGCGCTCGACCTGCTTACCTACGCCGGTAACTACAAAAATATTGAGCCGCTGGTCAAAGAAAGTCGCGTTTCGTTCGCGCGCGTCGATATCACCGATTTTTCCGCGCTCACCAAGCTTTTCGAGCAAGAGAATTTCGATTGTGTGTACCATTTCGCCGCTGAAAGTCACGTCGATCGTTCAATTGAGAGTGCCGCGGAGTTCGTGCGCACGAACGTTCTTGGCACGCAGAACTTGATTGATATCTCGCGGAAGTTTAAGGTGAAGCGCTTCGTCCATGTGTCCACCGATGAAGTGTACGGATCGCTCGGCGATACCGGCCGCTTCTTTGAAACGACGCCGCTTGATCCAACTTCACCGTATTCGGCGTCAAAAGCAGGGTCGGATCTCCTCGTGCATGCCGCGCACAAGACGCACGGATTCCCCGCGGTAATAACGCGTTGCACCAATAATTACGGACCATATCAATTTCCCGAAAAATTTATTCCGCTCTTTATCACCAATGCAATGGAAGGCAAAGAGCTGCCTCTCTACGGTGATGGGATGAATGTGCGCAGCTGGATTCACGTGCGCGATCATAACGAGGCGGTGCTGCTTGTGGGCGAGAAGGGGCGAGTTGGCGAAGTGTATAATATCGGCGGAATGCTTGAGGCCGAGCTGCCTAATCGTCATGTGGCAGAACAAATACTTGCGCTGCTTGGAAAACCGGT
>CAYTAW010000524.1:0-2306 GCA_964435675.1 uncultured Bdellovibrionales bacterium | reverse complement strand
AAGCAGAGCTTAATGCTCTAAAGAAGTGGTGTGTGGAGAATTCCCCATTGAAAGATGAATGGATGTCTCTTCTATCTTTTATCAATCGGAATCTTTAGCGCCTGCTCAATGTAATACTTGGCTGAGGCACTGGGCGGCGCTGCTCTGAGCCGTGCGCGGTCGGCTTTGGATAGGCCGATTGTTTTCAAGGCGTTAGTAGCATAATACGGCTCGATATTTCCGATAATCATATCGATCAACTCGGGTCTGACCTCTCTTAATCGAGAGGGAGAATGCTGGCCGATTATTTCCAACAAATGTGAGCATAGGTGATTATTTCCCGTTGGCAGTGCGCTTGCCGCTGCCGTTTTTAAATCTCCGATCAGCTCGTCGACTTGTGCCGGGAAAAGTGGCAGTGCTTTGAGAATAGTGGTCGCATAATAGCGGTGGTCTTGCTTCTCGGCGGTGAGCATCGTTCGCAAAGTCGGGAATAGCGAAACAAATTCACTCGGGGTTCTCTTGATGAGCTTCTCCCAGTCATACATCGACGGCGCAGATTCACTGGTATCGGCGGCAACCCTTGGGAAAATACTTTTTGCCAGTTCAATGGAACTCGGACGAAGCGTCCGGTCTTCGAGCAGCTTCGTTATGCAATACTCCATTCCCTTTTTCTCGAGTAGCCGAACAAGGACCTGTTCTGTTGGTAGAGAAATCTCAGGCAGTGCGGCAAGAGCGTCAAAATGAGCTTCCGCCGCAAAACTTGATTGTTCTTTCTTGTTTCTCGCAATTCGACGGATGGCGGCGCAGAGCGCTGGCTCAAGGTCAGATATACGCTCGAGCGTAGTAAGCGTTTCTATTATCAATTTTGCATTTCCATTGCCGCGGACGAGAGCATTCACGAGCGGATTGATTACCGCCGGCTCGGAGTCCCCGGCGTTCGCAGCGTAAGTGGCAAGTGCATTAACGGCCGCATCTTGATATCTCGCATTTGCAATAAGCGTAGTGAATGCGCCGAGAAAATCTGTTCGCGTCGAGTCCTTATCGCGAGATATTGCGCTAATAGCTTCAGCTGCTCTCTTTCCATTTGCAAGGAGAGCCGCCGGACTCATCAATGACTGCAGCAGTTGCTGACGCAGATTGTCGGAAATTACCGCATTACATTTTATAATTGCTTCTGCGAAAGTAGAAACGAGAAGAATGTCGTTAGGTGAGAATGAATGGTTATTGTCACTCGCAATATCCTTTTCTCCGCGCTCGACGAAGATTTGCATACCTTTAGCAATTAAACGAATTGCTCGAGCGTGGGACTGTGTTGAATCCGTTTCTTGGCTCGCAATTTTTTGGGCGCTCTTTTCCGCCAGATTGAGCGTTCGCATAGTTCGGCGGTGTGCGAATAGATCGCGCTGTTCTTCGACAGTCGGAACTGGAATTCTCAGTTCGAATGTGATCTGCGTCCTTTCCGGATTGGCGCTATCGATTGGCGATTCACTCCACGAAATAGACGGTTCACGACTGCACTGTACAAGTTGCCAATAAATATGCGGCAGGGCTCTTGTTATAAGCAGTATTCCGTTTCCGCCGCCAGTTTCGGGATCGCGCTGCTCTCGAGGAACGTAAAACTCGCCGTCGCGCGGTGTAAACGTTTTTCCTTTTAGCATCTCAGGTAAGTGCACAGCGCTCGATGGGTTGGTTATGACAACCGAAAGGGAATCGCCGTCTCTCCTACATGTCACAGTCCCTGTTGAGTACCCTCCGTCGCGACCGTAGTTCGCCACGTTGTCGAACGAGTCGTTCAGAATTGATAAGAGCGCATTTCCGTTGATAAAGGGATACTGCTTACTTATCTCAATTGCAATCCGGTGTGCGTCGGCACGAGTGGGCGTGTTGACCAAACCCCATTGGCCATTGAGGTTATATGAGAGATCCCAAGTACCGAGCACGCATGGATCTTTAGCAGCCGTTTCGTGCATAGCCAAAGGAGGGGAGGTGACCACCGAAATATCTTGAATGCTCGTCATAATGCTTGTTATTCGCGATTGCTGAGGAAAAGTTCGATAATAAGTCGTATTCTGCGCGGAGGGCCTCGAGTTTTGGTCGACCTACTCCTCGCGTATTGGATATCAGGCATCTTTCAGCGAAAAACCGCTTGAAATCAGGACCTTGAATCCCTTTTTTATGCGGATCCTCTGAAATTAGGTAACTAATTGGGTACTTAAATCATAACGATTTATAGAGCGTAGAAATATCGGGCAGCACGCGCTGAATTTCTCTGTCGAGAGCAACTGCCTTTACATGCCTTCGTTCGGCTTTACTATTAGATTAGAAGC
>CAYTAW010000523.1:0-2314 GCA_964435675.1 uncultured Bdellovibrionales bacterium | reverse complement strand
CTGCAATTTTGAGTCTATCATATCCCGATCATTTTATGGTTAAGCGCGCAGATTAAGCAAATGGAGCTTCGCTTCGAGCTTTAAGCGCCCCGCGAGTTCCCATGCCGCGCTGCCGGCGCCGCAAAAAATATCGATTCTGCCCGCTCCTGTTATTGCGGCGCCCGTGTCGTGATTGATCACGAAAAAAGAGCGCAAGGTTTCACCGCACGGCTCACCCGATGCGGAGAGGGTCGGCAACGCCGCCTCGACGTAACAGAGCGCGCCGGGTGTATACACGCTCCAATCGAGCGCGGCGCTGCAAAACGGCGTCAGGACCGTTCCCAGTGTTCCGCAGGGGCCGCGGCTGGCAACTTTAAAATAGATGTAGCGTTGATTGAGATTGAGCAGGTCTTGCCGTTCATTCGGATTATTTCGGAGAAAACGCTGGATGCTTTGCGCGGAGAGCTCGTCTGCGCCAAGTAAGCCTTTGGCAACCAGATGTGAGCCGATTGCCGTATAGGGCTTCTCATTCGAGCCGGCAAAGGCCAGCTGAACGACACTGCCGTCATCGAGTTCGAGTGCGGCGGAACCTTGAATGTGAGCAAAATAGAGATCTACCGGGTCATAGACCCAGGCGATCTCGAGCGCTTTGCCCGCGAGCACTCCATCTTGATCTATTTCTTTCCGGGTGAATTGCGAATCCGGCGGTTTGGCGTAGATCGGAAAACAGGCGGCCGCGCTGCGGGTCAGCGCCCCCTTGATTCGTGGTTGAAAATATCCGGTACAGAGCGCGCTGCCCCGGTGAAGTGTTTTAAATTCAAAATGGGAGCGAGCTATTTCGCTTAGATCCTCATGGGCACCGAGCGCGACTAGGATTTCCCCGAATTTTTGCAGCGCGTGCCGCGATTCGGCCTCATCGACGAGTGGTGCCGTCTCTTCGATGGCGGCTGCCAGTGCTCGGCGGTTCGCCGCAGTGTGCTGATCGGGGAGTTCAATCATTGCTTGTATAGTAGCGGTGAGCAGGCCTTTTAAATCGATTGGATATGCGCTTCCAGTTTGTGATTTTTCCGTTCTGTGTATATCATAAGAGGCGTATTTTCGGGGGCTAAATAATCGTGAACTTTCGCTTTATTTCCATTGTTGTTGCGGCAATAGCAGTCTGCGCATTCATGGTGCTTCAGGCGACCACTGAAAGCAGCGCCACTGTTTATATTCCCTCGCAGCTTTTGGATAAAGCCAAAGAAGGCGTCCTACTGAAGCGTATTCGTGTCGGGGGGAAAGTTGCCGATCTTCCGATTCAGTATACCGTAAGTCCGCAGTTCTCACTGCTTTTCTCCGTCACCGATCCCGGTAAAGAGGCTTCAGCAGCCAGTGCGGCTAAAACTGTTCCCGTCGAGTACGCGGGAATTCGCCCTGACATGTTCACGGTTGGCCGCGATGTGATTATCGACGGTGAATACGAGGGAGGGGTGCTCCATGCGAGCAAACTTCTTACGCAGTGCCCCTCGAAGTACGAGCCCCCCTCGCCCGACAAGGTGTACGATAAGAAAAATTAATTACGGATTACGGGTCCTCAAATGAATTCGTTCGGCAGTTTCGCGCTTTTTTTGGCCTGGATGCTCGCTCTATTTGGCTTTGCGGGCGGCGTGTACTCGGCAATTACCCGCTCCAGTAAGTGGTTTTTGAGTATTCGCAATACGACGATCGCCGTGGGCGTCTGTACCCTGACGACATTAATTGTTCTCGCTCTGCTTTTTGTTTCCGATGATTATTCCAATCAATATGTGTGGCAGTTCTCGAACCACACCATGCAGACCGTCTATAAGATCTCCGCTATTTGGGGCGGGATGGACGGTTCGATGTTGTTATGGGCGGCTATCCTCTCTCTTTCCGGAGCGATCGTCGCGCTGACAAGCACCCAGGGACCGCGGCTGCTGATGCCGTGGGTGCTAGCAATCTTAAATTCCTCATCGCTCTTTTTCTTGACCGTCGTTGTTTTTCTTTCTAATCCGTTCCGCCCGATTAAAGCGCCGTTCATTCCCCCGGATGGCAATGGGTTGAACCCGCTGCTGCAAAATCCGTTCATGGCTATTCATCCGCCGACGCTCTACTCGGGGTTTACAACCTTTGCGGTGCCCTATGCGTTTTGTTTGGCCGCCGTATTGTCGGGGCAGCTTTCAAACGAATGGATTCGGCTAACGCGCCGCTGGACATTGGTTGCCTGGGCGTTTTTGACCGCCGGCATTGTCATGGGTGGCTTTTGGGCGTACATCGAGCTTGGCTGGGGTGGCTTCTGGGCTTGGGATCCGGTTGAAAACGCGTCGTTTCTTCCCTG
>CAYTAW010000522.1:0-2322 GCA_964435675.1 uncultured Bdellovibrionales bacterium | reverse complement strand
GCAAAAGTGATTGAAAACACCCAGCGCGATCTGAATATCGCACTGATGAATGAGTTGGCGATTATTTTCGAGCGACTAAATATAAACACTAAAGAAGTTCTTGAGGCTGCGGGAACGAAGTGGAACTTCTTGAAATTCTCGCCGGGCTTGGTTGGCGGACACTGTATCGGTGTTGACCCCTATTATTTGACGATGAAGGCGGAGCAGGTAGGGTATCATCCGCAGGTCATATTGGCGGGCCGCCGCATTAACGATTCGATGGGAGCATTCATCGCCCAGCGCGCGGTGAAAATGATGCTCAATGCGGGATTGGCGACACGGGGAGCGCGTGTCGGCGTGCTCGGGCTTACTTTCAAGGAAAATGTCACAGACATCCGTAATAGCCGCGTTCCTGATATTTTGAAAGAGCTGAGGGAGTTCGGCGTCGTTCCGCTTGTTCACGATCCGCACGCGCAATCCGATCATGCGGAACACGAGTACGGAATCTCTCTCTCTCCATGGGAAGATCTCAGGGAACTCGACGGGCTAATTCTCGCTGTTCCTCATCGTGAGTATCTTGAGATCAATTTGGGGCAGATTCTCGGTAAATTGAAGCCCTCAGGTGTTTTCGTAGACGTTAAGGCAGCAATCGATAAATCGAAAGTTCCCGCTAACGTCCCATTTTGGAGTTTGTAATGGGCGGAAATTGGGAGAAGACTCAAGAGCAGCTTGGCCGCTCGCCTAAGCGTTGGCTAGTGACTGGCGCGGCTGGATTTATCGGCTCAAATATCGTTGAAACGCTGCTCAGGCTTGGGCAAACCGTCGTCGGCGCGGATAATTTTGCGACTGGACATCAGAGCAATCTCGATGAAGTCAAGCAAGCTATCGGGTCGGAATGTTGGGGGCGATTTACATTTCATCACGGTGATATCTGCGACCAAGAGTTCTGCAAGAAGATCTGCAGCGGCGTCGATATCGTGCTTCATCAAGCGGCGCTCGGTTCGGTGCCACGTTCAATTAGCGATCCGGTGACATCTCATTTATCCAATGTTGATGGTTTTCTTTATATGCTGGTTGCGGCGCGTGACGCCGGCGTTACCCGTTTTGTCTACGCTTCGTCGAGCTCTGTGTATGGGGATTCTCCGACGCTGCCGAAACAGGAAGCGCATATTGGGGAGCAACTTTCACCTTACGCGGTCACTAAATATGTGAATGAGCTCTACGCAGGGGTTTTCTTCCGCCGTTATAACTTTGAGACGATAGGGCTCCGCTATTTTAATGTTTTTGGTCCCCGCCAAGATCCGTCGGGGCCGTACGCAGCCGTTATTCCCTGTTTCACTGCAGCATTATTTTCGGATCAACCCGCAGTAATATATGGCGATGGCGAGACGTCACGGGATTTTTGCTATGTTGATAATGTGGTGCAGGCAAACATTCTCTCGGGCACCGTCGACAATCCGGAAGCAGTAAATCAGGTTTACAACGTCGCAGTGGGAGAACGCCTATCGTTGAATGAGCTGCACGAGTTCCTTGCAGATGCGTATAGCAAGCTCACAAATAAGGAAGTCCCTGCGGCTATCCATAAGGAATTCCGCGATGGCGACGTGCGCCACTCGCTCGCTGATATTTCCAAAGCGGAGAGCCTGCTCGGATTTGCTCCTACTCACCGAGCGCGTGAAGCACTGCATTTGTACGTTGAATGGTACCTTCGGATGCGGGGGAAGTAAGGGGCAATTTAAAGCGCCGCGATACGGCACCCGCATTATTGCGTGCTATTAATTAGAAGGTAAAAGCCGATTGCTGGCTGCTAATTACGCGTAACAGACTGCGGGTGCGCTTCACAGAATGAGTTTTGGGAAGCTAATTACCGAATTGGCGACAACGCGTTGTCATCGCTGTTACTATTTGCTTCATCAATAGCGACAGCCGCGCCAACACCGACAATTCCGACTCCGACAATTGCGGCGCCAATTCCGCCCGCGGCAGCGGTCGAGATTACTGCGGCTCCGCTTACAATGGTTATTCCGGTGAATGTCAACGCGGTGGTTGTTGAAACTACGTAGGAGCCTGCGGGAATTCCTGTGAACACGACTTCGCCGCCGATGCTCGTTCCGGTAATCGCTGCGCCTCCGGCCACGGGAGTCAGCAACACCGTGGTGCCATCGGGAGCCGGATTTCCTGACGAGTCAGTGATTGTCATTCGAACAGTTGAATCGGCTGAGTCGTTGATTGCGGTCTGAGCGCGAACGTTTCCGGCGGTATCTTCGATGATTACGTCTTCAGCGAATGCGAATGAGGTAACCGCGGCAGTTGTGAAAAGCCCCAAAACGGATGTTATATAAG
>CAYTAW010000521.1:1516-2327 GCA_964435675.1 uncultured Bdellovibrionales bacterium | reverse complement strand
AATCGTAAAGCAGATAGCCGACCTCGGCCGGGGTCAGCGACTGATATACCGACGCAACGACTCCCCCCGCGGCCAAGATCGCCAAATCCGCGATCATCCATTCCGGACGGGAATTAGAGATGATCGCCGCCCGATCGCCGGGCCTAAAGCCGTGTGATTGTAAAAACTGAGCTACCCCACGCACCTGCTCGGCAACTTCGGCGTAGCTCCAGCGATCGCGCGGACGCGGATTATTATCATCGCGTTCGACGACGATGCTTTTAGTGAAGATTGTGCGAGAACCGTGATCCTTTGCGAAATCAAAGAACGCAGACGGGATACTTACCGCCTGATCGAAAAACATGCCCATAATACTATTGTGGGGGGTAATTTGTGTCCGCGCCACCAATTTTTGAATCGAAGCACCGCCTACAGTAGCGGCACCAGTCAGCTGAATCAATCAGCAGAATCACTATCTGCTACCCTATACATGGATAGGAAACAGAATTTTATCGGGCTTTAAGAGGCCTTCCGCAAAAGAGGCGAAAGATCGACGCTCTGATAGGTGCTGGGTTTACGGACTTTGCCATTCTTGTCCTTTCCGATTGCGTAGAAAAGGCCATCGACCTTCATGACCGTTACCGTTTCAACTTCCGGTGGCCAAGAGACATTGTGCCCGCAGGACCACTCGGCGCGGGGGAGCTCGCGCTCCGCGCCGTTCCAGTTTTCGAGACGCACGAATTTTTCCAAGTTATTGTCACAGACGAGTTCGAAGGCTTCTTCGAGCGGTAGGCAGAACGCCCCCTGATTCCAATACATGGTATAGGCGACG
>CAYTAW010000521.1:0-1506 GCA_964435675.1 uncultured Bdellovibrionales bacterium | reverse complement strand
ACCGTCCAGCATCTCGGTCGAATCAGGTTCTTGGCGCGCATGATACACGACATCGTCCGGGTCCTCGATGGCAACTCCGGAAACTTCCGGAGTAACGCCGAGGCCATGTATCACGTACTCAAGGACCTCCGAGAGCAGCAGTTGAGCTCCGAGCCGGCGCGTTTTCTCGTCGCGCATGTCAATAGCACTTGGCGTTGCTTGACCGGCCAATTTCATGAAACGAGCAATCTTTTTCGAGTCCATACTATCTCCTTGCGCCAACGTCCGCGCACCGACGCCACGATAAACCAGCGGCGCAACGCCGTCTACAGCCGAGCGCCACGCGGCACCTTTATGGAAGGCTCGACATGCGGTACGCTGATAGCACCTCTATGACAAAGGAAGATAACAGAAAAGAGTGGGAAACCCCCGCTCTCAGGGCGTCTATTCGCGATGGGATGTTCTATTCGCTAATGGTGGGCGCCGGGGAATCCTACCTGCCGGCCTTCGGCATCTTCCTGATGGGCTCCGCGCTCCAGATCGGACTGTTGACGGCGCTTCCGCCGGTAATCGGCGCGATTTTTCAGATCATCGGCGTGCTGGTGCTCGATTCGGCTTCGCGGCGCCGAGGCTTCATCTCGCGCAGCGCGTTCTTACATGGCTTGATCTGGATACCGATTGCCCTCCTGCCATTCATTTTCGGCATCGGCGAGCCCTCGGTTTGGGCGCTCATTTCCCTTGTCATCTGCTACCATGCGCTACTCGGGTTTGGCGTGCCGATTTGGAACAGCTTAATCGGCGATCTCGTGCCAATCCGTGTACGCGGCGAGTTTTTTGGATATCGAAACCGACTCTCGGGTTCAATGACCTTTCTCGCGCTCGTACTGAGCGGCTTTTTCCTCGATTTTGCACGCAACCATTCAGTTCCGGCCTACGGATATCTCTTTCTCTTCTTACTCAGCAGTTGGTGCCGCATACGCTCGTCTTATTGGCTCACGAAGTATGACGATCCGGAGTACCATCAGTCACCCGATCAGCAATTCACGCTCTGGGATTTCGTGCGCGTGCTGCGCCGCTCCAACTTCGCGCGGTTTGTGCTTTTTGTCGCCACGATGAGCTTCGCTGTCAACTTTTCCGGCCCCTACTTCTCAATTTATATGCTGCGCGATCTTAAATTCAGCTACACGCAATTTATGGCGATTACCGCCATGAACATCTGCGCGCAATTTTTGACCATTCAGCGCTGGGGCGCGTTCTCAGATAAATTCGGCAATAAAAAAATTCTGACCATTTCCGCGTTTGGCGTCGCCTCCTGTCCCCTTATTTGGTTATTTACCGATAATTTTTGGATAATCTTTACGCTGCACATCGCGTGCGGCTTCGTTTGGGCTGGCTTTAACTTAGCAGCAGCGAATTTTATGTTTGACGCGGTTACACCGCCGAAGCGCGGGCGATGCAGCGCCTACCAAGCGTTCTTTACCACGCTCTTTGTTTTGGTCGGGTCGCTGGCCGGAGGATATACCGCAA
>CAYTAW010000520.1:0-2332 GCA_964435675.1 uncultured Bdellovibrionales bacterium | reverse complement strand
GAAAGATTCCGCAGCTTGTGGATGTGCGTGATGAATCGACTACGGAAGTGCGCATCGTTCTCGAACTCGCAACCGATGCCGACGCGGAAGTGGCGATGGCCTATATTTTCAAAAATACCACGCTCGAGTCGCAATTTTCGGTCAACATGACCGCGCTCGTTCCGGTAAACGACACGACGAGCCGCCCCGAGCTCCTCTCGCTCAAGCAGTGCCTACAGCACTTTCTCGATTTCCGTGAAGTCGTTGTTGAGCGCAAGCTCCGTTTCGAATTGAAGAAGCTCGAAGAGCGTATTCATATCCTCGAAGGTTTGAAAATTATTTACGACGCGCTCGATGAAGTAATTCGTATTGTGCGCAAGAGCGACGGACGCACCGATTCGGCCAATAAATTGCGCGCCCGCTTTAAGCTAACGGAGATCCAAGCGTTCGCCGTTGTTGATATGCGTATTTACCAGCTCTCCAAGACGAACATTGAAGAGATTTTGGCCGAGCTTAAAGCGAAGCTGGCGCGCGTCAAGGAAATCAAGGCAATACTTGCTGATCGCAAAAAGATGCTCTCAATCGTTCGCAAGGATCTTTTGGAGATCGCCGAGAAATACAAGGACCGTCGCCGCTGCAAACTGGTCAAGGACAACGTTGAAATCGAATTCCGCGAGGAAGACTACGTCGTGCAAGAGGACGTTTACGCGATCGTCACGGTCGACGGCTGGGTCAAGCGCATTCGTCAGAATAACGAGCTATCCTCTACGCGCATCCGCGAAGGCGATTCGATTCTTCATGCGCTCGCGTTGAACACAGTCGATCAGGTAGTGTTCTTTACTAACCTGGGAAATCTTTACGTATTGAAAGTCACGGAGTTCCCTGCGTCGAGCGGTTACGGAGATCCAGTTCAGAAGCTCCTGAAATTCAAGGACGGAGAGAAGATCATCGAAGCGTTCGGACTTCGCGCCGGCGGTGCCACGCCGACCGATGCGAAACAGCAAGAGCTGACTTTCTCGCAAAATAGCAAAGAGCTGATTTTTGTCACCAAGAACGGGCTTGGTCTGCGCACGGTTGTCGATGGCTTCGACACTGTCAAGCGCAATGGTAAACGCGTAATGAAGGTGCGAGAAGGAGACGCGCTGCGCGTCGTCACTGCGCCGGGCAAGCGCATGGCGTTCTTCAGTAAGGACGGTTACGGACTGACCATCGATCAGTCGGAGATAGCGTCGCGTGACGGCGCGTCGATTGGTATTCAGCTTTTTGGTCTGCGTGCCGGCGACGAGATGATTGCTGCCGTTAGTTACGAGAAAAATGGTGCGGTGGCGCTCCAGCTCGCGTCAGGAAACGACAAGGAAATTAAATTTTCCGAGATTGTTGCCGGCAAGCGCTCGCTTAAGGGCAATCGCGTTATCGCGCGCGGCGAAATTATCTCGGTCAAATTGGCAGGAGAATCTTAATGGCTAAGTCAGATTACAAAGCGCTCGATATCGAAGTTCTCGAAGGACTCGAGCCAGTCCGGCGACGTCCGGGTATGTATATCGGTGGGACGGAAGGACCGGGTGGGCTTCATCACCTGGTAAAAGAAATCGTTGATAACTCCGTTGACGAGGCAATGAACGGTCATGCGGATCTGATAACCGTTACGCTGCACAAAGATTCAGAAAGCGTCAGCGTCGAGGACAACGGCCGGGGTATTCCGGTCGACATGCACCCAAAATTCAAAAAACCCGCGCTCGAGATCATCATGACGACGCTACACGCGGGCGGAAAGTTTTCGGCGGATAACTATTCATCAGCCGGCGGTCTCCACGGCGTGGGACTGTCCGTCGTCAACGCATTGGCCGACAGGCTGGACATCGAGGTCAAGAGAGACGGCAAGGTCTACCAGCAGAGCTACTCGCAGGGAGTCCCGCTGGCGCCCATCCGGGAAGTCGGAATCACCACCAAGACGGGCACGAAGATCACCTTCCACGCGGACCCCTCGATCTTCTCCGTCAGCGTCTACTCCTTCGAGAACCTCTCACAGAGGCTCCGCGAGCTCGCATTCCTGAACTCCGGGGTCTTCCTCAATCTCGCCGATGTGCGCCACACGGAGCGCAAGTCCGTGGACCTTTACTACCAGGGCGGCATCGAAGCGTTCGTGAAGTATCTCGACCGCACCAAGCAGGCGCTGAACGATCCGCCGGTGACCATGCAGGCGGAGAAGGACGGCATCACCGTGGAACTGTCGATGGAGTGGAACGACAGCTACCACGAGAACACGCTCTGCTTCACCAACAACATTCCGCAGCGCGACGGCGGCACGCATCTCGCCGGCTTCCGCGCCGCGCTCACGCGCACCCTCAATCAC
>CAYTAW010000519.1:0-2333 GCA_964435675.1 uncultured Bdellovibrionales bacterium | reverse complement strand
TCGGTCGTCGCCGTTCAGGACGACCACGGCACGAAGGCCATCGTCGCTGTCGGCGCCGAGGCCAAGAACATGCTCGGACGCACACCGGGGCACATCAACGCCGTGCGCCCGATGAAGGACGGCGTAATCGCCGACTGCGAAATGAGCATGCTGATGATTCGGCACATGATATCTTCCGTCAAAAAAGGCATATCACTGCACCGGCCGCGAATCGTGATTGGCGTTCCTTCCGGAACGACCCAAGTCGAAAAACGCGCCGTCATTGATGCTGCAATGAAAGCGGATGTCAGCGCTGTGTATCTCGTTGAAGAACCAATGGCTGCTGCGCTCGGGGCCGGGCTTCCGGTAGACCAACCGGTGGCAAACATGATCGTCGATATCGGCGGCGGCACCACGGAAGTGGCAATCATCAGCGCAAACGGCACGCTCTATTCGCACTCCATTCGCGTCGCCGGCGACGAAATGGATGAAGCAATTCAGCGTTTGGCGCGAAAAGAACTTAATCTTCAGATTGGAATTTTCGAAGCTGAACGCATAAAACTGTCGATCGGTTCAGCGCTTCCTGCAGGAGAGGAACAGTATGAAATAATCAGCGGGCGCGATGTCGCGAGCGGAATGCCTGCGCAGCATGAGATTTCCGATGCCGCCGTACGGATTGCGCTAACGCCTTCAATCGAAGCAATTATCTCTTCGGTCTGCACAGGACTCGAGCAAACATCGCCTGAGATTGGACGCGATATCATCAATCGCGGTATCTACCTTGCGGGCGGCGGCTCACTACTCAAAGGACTGGCTGAGCGTCTCTACCGCGAAACAGGCATAAAGTTTTACCGGGTTCAAGATCCCCTCACCTGCGTCGCGCGCGGGGTCGGGCGGGTGGTTGAGAATTTGCGCGAAATGCAAGGTGTGTGCATCTCTGGGTAACGAACGCTCAGCTCTCGCCGCTTACTAATCCCATTTCAACCAAGTATTCTGCGATGCGCCGCATCAAGATAAGCACAGCAAGGCCTACTATCGTGACACCAATAGCCACCGGCCTATACTTCTCGAACGAGATAACAGCCCCCGGAAAACTGCCGCACCATTCGACCAAGCGTTCAAAGACTCCCGCGAGCCACACCAACCCATAAAATGCAGTCCCGCCATCGATCCCACTCAATAAGAGCGCCAATGAAATTAAGCCGCCCACAGTAAAGATTACAGAGGCTGCCGGAGCGAGAAGCGGATTGAGCACGAAACCGGCAAGGGACGCGCATTCGAACCACGCGATGGATAATCCGAGCGTCGCTACTGACGGCGCAACCAATGTAACGAGTGTTCGATACCAGCGGCGCGGCGAGCGAACAGCAAGTCCATACGCGATCCCAATGAGAGCGGCAAACGTAAGCTGAATGCCCGGCTCGAAGAAACACCCTGGCCAGATCACTATCAGAATCAAGAGCGCAAGATTCATTCCGTGGACCATTCCCCGGCCGCGCTCAATGACCCTCGAGACTCCGACCACCGCCACCGCGATGGCGGCCCGCAGGCTCGCACCATCGACACCTATGATCGCCACAAAAAGCAGCGCCATGAACGCCGCTACTCCAAGCGCCCACCCAGCGATATTCGGCTGCGAATGCAGCCAGCGTGGAGCGATCAGCCTGAACAGCTCAATCACTAGAGTAAAAATGAGCGTGACATGAAATCCAGATACGACGAGCAAATGGGCAAGGCCGGCGTTTTGAAATGAACGAAACGTGTGCTGGCCGGCGAGATCGCGGTATCCCAGCACCATGGACAATAACAAACCCTCTCGTTGTCCAACGGGACGCAAAGAATTTACCTTCCCAAAAATACGCTCCCTGATTTTACTAAAGATGCCGCGCGATCGTTGAAATGGCCGCGTCGCAATTTCAACTTTACCCTGCGTTACGATTCCATGTCGCCGCAGGGTCGCTTCAAAAGAAAATGGATTTAAGGGCAGCGCTACTGGTGTTACGCGAGCGCGGACAATCAGCGTATCCCCCTGCCTGATGCGTGAAACATTTCTCCACGGGAGGTGTATTGCACGGCAATAACTTATCCCATAATTAACGAGCCGATCGAGCGATTCCAGTCGAAGTAGAAGCTGGATGCCTCCCGGGGTTCGGCTGCGTGGATCTTCGATAACGGTGGCGGCGAACCGTACGCTACCGGCCCTATTTTTTATGATATCCCGAGAATTTGCATAAAGCGCAGGCGTTTCGGGAAGCGCGAGCACGCTTAAGAGAACTCCGGCAATAAAGGGCTGCGCGGAACGGAATATATTAGCAATGCAGAACGATGCAAGCAGTGCCGCCAGTACCGTACTC
>CAYTAW010000518.1:0-2348 GCA_964435675.1 uncultured Bdellovibrionales bacterium | reverse complement strand
CTATTGGATATTGCGGGATGCGTGCTGTGTATCTCTTCTATTCTTGGAGAAACTGTTGCTGATTTGCAGCTCGCTCAGTTTCGCAAAAAACCAGAGAATAAGGGCAAGGTTTGCGAAGTCGGCCTTTGGGCATATTCCCGCCACCCAAATTACTTCTTCGAGTGGCTGCACTGGCCGGCGTATATTTTATTCGCAGTGGGCTCGCCCCTCTTTATTATCTCCCCCCTGAGCGCCATCATCATGCTCTTTTTAATTTTGAAAGTAACCGGCATCCCGCCGACCGAAGAGCGCGCCATCGTTAGTCGCGGCGACCTTTACCGCGATTATCAGCGCCGCGTCTCGGCGTTCGTTCCCTGGTTTCCTCGCACCTAATGGAGTCATATGTCGTTAATAGAAGATAAGATCATCAACGCGCTCGAATTGGGAAAAGTTCCTGAGCCGATCGTACGGTTAGCGGTGCACCTCAATGTGGGTTTGCGGCTCTGGGAGGAGCGAAAGTCGACCCTCGACCTGGAGAGCGAGGCGCTCAACCGCTTCATCAAGGACTGCGCGAGTTCACCGATTGCGGACGTTCCAGAAAAGGCGAATGAGCAGCACTACGAAGTGCCGGCGGAATTTTACAAGATAGCGCTTGGTTCGCATCTCAAATACAGCTCGTGCTATTACGACTCGCCCTACACAACGCTCGATGATGCTGAAAAGCGCATGCTTGAAATTACTTGCGAAAGAGCTGACTTGCAGGATGGGCAGGAAGTATTGGAACTTGGCTGTGGCTGGGGATCACTATCGCTTTTTATGGCAGCGCGCTATCCGAATAGTAGAATTACCGGTGTCTCGAATTCGAACAGTCAGCGCGAGCACATCATGGCGACGGCCAAAGAGCGTGGCTTACAAAACTTAAATATCATCACCGCCGACATGAATTCCTTTGAAGCCCCGGGGAAATTTCAGCGCGTGGTATCAGTCGAGATGTTCGAGCACATGCGCAACCAGCGCCTGTTGATGAAAAAGATCCGCAGCTGGCTGACTGATGATGGAAAACTCTTTATTCATATTTTCTGCCACCGCTACTATGCCTACCTTTATGGCACAGAAGGCATCAGCAATTGGCTCGGCAAGAATTTTTTCAGCGGTGGCATGATGCCGTCGGAAGATCTTTTAATGCGTTACCAAGAAGATTTGATTCTCGAGCAACAGTGGCGCGTTTCAGGAACGCACTATGCGCGCACGTCCGAAGATTGGTTAAAAAACATCAAAAATAGAAAAGCGGAAACGATCGCGGTTCTCGCAAAGACCTACGGTGCCGGTGAGGGCGAACGCTGGTTTTATCGCTGGAGCATATTCTTTATTGCGTGCGCCAAACTCTTTGGCTATCGCGGCGGACGGGAATGGTACGTCAGTCATTATCGTTTTAAGGCGCGGAATTAAGTATGACACAGTCAAACGCGCCGCATATCCCGGCAGGCAGTAAGGTCGCAGTCGTTGGCGGAGGTGTCGCAGGCATCGTCGCGTCCTATCTCGCTTCGCAACACCATACGGTGACACTCTATGAAGCGGCGGATTATCTTGGCGGACATACCAATACCGTGGTTCTCACCGAAGGGGCCGATGCAGGAAAAGGTATCGATACCGGCTTTATCGTTTTAAACGACCACACCTACCCCAACCTGCACCGCTTCCTTAATCGCATGAATATCCCCGTACGGTATACGGACATGTCCTTTAGCTACTACTGCGAGGAGAGCGATCTGGTTTACGGCAGCCGTAATCTGCAGCATCTATTCTGTCAGTATAAAAACATAACGCGCCCAGCGTTCTACCAATTGCTGCGTGGCATCTTTCAGTTTTGGAATGAAGCGAGCGCGGCGCTTAAAACAGGCGAGCTGCGCCAGACAACGCTCGGCGAATTTTTCAGGTCGCGTGGAATTCCGGAAGTAACGGTTCGTCACTATATTCTGCCAATGGCCGGCGCAATCTGGTCATCGCCGGCAGAAGAAATGAGCGAAGCGAGCGCCGAAACCATCATCAGCTTTTTTAAAAATCACGGACTGCTGGGACTTCGCAACCAGCCGCGCTGGCAAACGGTCGTTGGCGCGAGCCACGCATACCTTCACGCTTTTAAGCGCATCTTTGCCGGAGAGATTCTTCTGAATTCTCCTGTGACCCGAATCGACCGTCATGCTGATTCGGTTACGGTGCAGAGCAAAAACGGCGAACCGCGAAGGTATGACTACGTTATAATCGCCATGCACGCCGACCAAGTTCTCAAGGTGCTCGCTAACCCGAGCGAACTCGAACACCGGCTATTCGAACCATGGAAATATAAAAATAACCGTACAGTCCTTCAT
>CAYTAW010000517.1:0-2349 GCA_964435675.1 uncultured Bdellovibrionales bacterium | reverse complement strand
CAATATAACAAGCGCATGGTATTCGAGCATGATTTGCGCGGATACACCTTAAAAGACATGGTCGGCGAAGAAGGCTTGACCGAGAAGGACATGCATTGGCTGGTAATGCCGAGCGATCAAGAGTTTGCCGAACTGAATCTTCAGGGAATATATATCGGCAACTTTTTCATGTGGGACGCAAACAAGCAAACCGATTTGATTATAAACAAGTACGATTGGGAACCTAGTCGGCAACCATTTGAGCGCACCTATCGGCGCATGTCGAATCTCGACGATATGCACGAGAATGGCATTCACGACTACATGAAATATATCAAATTCGGTTACGGCCGAGCGTCCGATCACGCTTCAAAGGATATTCGTCTAGGCTACATGACCCGTGACGAAGGAATCGCCATGGTGCGCAAATACGATCACGTCAAACCGCGCCGAGATCTCGAGCGCTGGCTTGATTACGTTGATATGAAAGAAGAAGAATTCGATCGAATCGCTGATACATTCCGCGATCCGCGAGTCTGGAGAAAAGACCCGGCTGGAAACTGGATAAAGGATAATATTTGGGATTGAGTATGAGCGACCTTCCGTTCTCGACGTTTAAAGACGTGAACACCAGAGCACGGGGAAAAAAGCTCGTACTTTTTGGGGGCTCTGATATTGCGTTGAAAACGTCACGCAAGCTCTCCGAACCACTCGCATTCATCGCCGATAATAATCCAAACCTTTGGGGTAGTGAAGAGCTCGGCGTTCAGGTCTGCGATCCAAAAAAACTGCTCGAAGGGAATCGCAGCGACTATTTCGTGATTATTACTACGACTTCATTCCCCGTGGTGGCCGAACAGCTCATTGCTCTCGGCTTTACCCCTGAGCGTGAGTTTGTTGTCAGTCCGATTCTCAATGATCTGCGCATTATCGGAGAAATGGAAACCAAGCGAGCAAAGCTGCTTTTTTCGAGCGGCGCACCTCCCGTCGATTCCGCCACATTTGGCGGTGGCATATACGAATTAACACTGGACGGCGGCTCGCACACGTATCGCAAAGTATACAGTGGAAATTGCCACGGTATTTTTCCTCTGAAGGATACGGTGCTAATCGTCGATGACCATGAGGGTCTCGTCGAACTCGATTCATCGTATAAGCCGATTCGCTCTGGAAAGGTCCCCACCGCTTCACGTCCTCACGGCATTGCTTTTTCGGAATTGACCGGCCTTTTTTACGTGGTCTCGAGCTACCTTGATCAAGTTATGGTGTTCAATCGCGAATTCGAAACCGTAGGTTCTTTTCCAATTTCGGACAAAATGAATCATGAAGGCATTCCATGCCACCACTGCAATGATATTTGCGCAGTCGGCTCTAGTCTCTACGTATCTATGTTTTCTTACACGGGTAATTGGCGGCGCGATGTCTATGACGGCGTCGTGCTTGAGATCAATATAAAGACCGGTAAAGTTATTGGACCGGTAATCACCGATCTTTGGATGCCACATAGCGTCGACTACATTGAGGGCTCGGTAGTCGTGCTCGATTCGCTGCGGGGAGAATTAAAAAAGAATAATGCGCAAGTGGTAGGCCGCTTTCCCGGCTTTGCGCGCGGCTTAGGATTTGACGGCAAGCACTTTTGGATCGGCCAGAGCAGAAACCGAAATTTCTCAAAATTCCTTGGCCTCTCTCTCAACACCTCAATTGATACAGGCATTATACTCTTCGACGAGGACACGAAGGTTTCACGCACGTTACAACTTCCAAATTCCATAGCGGAGATTCACGCTATTGTTCATAGGGGGACCGTATGATAGCAGCGCTCGTAATTGGCAGAAAAGGCAGTGTCGGATTTCCCGGCAAAAATACCTACCCAATTCACGACAAGCCGTTGGCTTGGTATCCGATGAATGCGGCGCTTAATGCCGAACACGTCGATAAAGTTTACCTATCGACCGACGATCAAGCATTGATGGATTTAGCCGCTTCAGTCGGTGTCGAGATTATCGAGCGGCCGGCGCATCTTTGCACTAAAGAGGCTCTGGGCGAGGATGCGTTTGTCCACGGGTATCAAGAGATCACTAAACGCGAAGGCCAAAAGCCGGAGCTCATGGTGCTGCTTTTCGCCAACGCACCCACACTGACATCACAGACGATTGATCAAGGAATCGAAGTATTACGCGCTAATCCCGAGTATGATTCTGCGGTGACGGTATCACGCTACAATATGTGGAGCCCACTGCGCTCACGCGCAATTCAATCCGACGGGCTGCTGCACCCATTTATCCCATTTGATGCGTTCGGGTCGCGCACACTCTCCTGCGATCGCGATAGCCAAGGCGATGCGTGGTTCGCCGACGTCGCCGTAAGCGT
>CAYTAW010000516.1:0-2350 GCA_964435675.1 uncultured Bdellovibrionales bacterium | reverse complement strand
GACAAGGCCGAGTACTTTTGGTGGGATACCGATTCTAAAGTAAACGTCGAACTCACCTTTTTTGATGGAGCGATTGAAACAGCATCGTCGGAAAAAGAGTACAGTAAGAAAATCGTAGCCGTTAAATTTATTAATCCGAAAAGCGAGGAGGTCACGGTCACTCTTCGGGCTCGCCTTCCGTAGCTCAGCGGTCCGGGAGCATTTTCTCGGGGGGGGGGGAAGATCGCGGGACAGAGAGCGGAGCCGCGCAATTAAGGATCTCTGCATAAATAATCTGGATAAGGTATACTATCCGCATGTGCAAATCTCTGAAAAAGGAGCTGCTGCTAATTTTTTTCGCAATATTTTTGATTCCGTGTGCCTGTGCGGCGCAGGAAGAACCGATCGGCTATCTTTCGCTTCCGTTTCCTAAGCGCCTTACGGTTCAACAGTGGGGGATGCCCAGTACCGTCATCTTGGACAAGGAGCAGGGGGAGGTTTGGCCCGAAGAAGAACAATCAACAACCGAGGTAAGAAAATTTCCGGTGTATGCCTTTCCCGACGAGAAATCGGAGAAGATCGCGGAGGTCGACGGCGCAGGAGCAGTGATGACGCTCGTTACCGTGTCTCGTCCTGGAACGTATAGTTTTGATTCTTTAACCGAAGAACGAAAGTATCATGAGGGGACGCTCAAGATACTCGTTTTTGAGAAAAGAAAGGATTGGGTGCGCGTGCAATTTGCGTTGCAACCACCGTGGAATGGTCAGGACGGCTGGGTAAAATTAGGGCCCAGTACGGGTGGATATATCGAAAACCGGTAGTGTTTGTCTCTCTCCCGTGAGGGGTAGCGCTCGCGATTTTTGATGAGTGCGGCCGCGTTAATCGTAAGAAAAGCTGGAAGGCGAAAAAGATAAATGAGCGACAGTCGAACCCGTTTTATAGGGTCGACGGAATAGCGCAATACGAAGGCAGGTTTGATCCTTAGGAATTGCGGGGAAAAAGAAGCTGCTATTACTTTTTGCTAAGATCGTTGGCGCATTGCCGCGTTGAGCTTCTGCTCGTAGTTTTCGAATGCCGATTTGAGCCCCGCAATCACTGCAGCGGATGTTTCAAGAAGCGCTTTCGCTTTTGGTTCGTCAGCTGTATCGAGATTATCCCGCATTTGCGCAATTAAGTTCAGGAGCACATCGCGCACATTTTAATTATGGTGCAAGGGGTCGACCTCGCAATATTGTCGTTTTGTAAACATAAGGGATTCTACAGAAACGCTTTTAGGCGAGGGTGCCAGAGGGCGGCACGAAGGCTTATGGTTGTTATTGGAATGCGGCTATAAATGATCGTTTATTCAAAATTTGAGATTATTGCGCAGACAGCGTGACCACGGTCATCCTTCGATATTGAAATTGTCAAATGAGCGGGTGTATTTTATTAAGCGCTATTAGAATGGTTAGAGCGTATGTACCTGCCGTAAATGTTGTCGGAGGATAACTGATGAACTCTCTTTCTCAATTGCTTGCTAAAGAAAAGCAATTTAAGAAGCTCCCTTCTTCTCTGCAATTCGTTAAGGCCTTTCTCAGTGATGTAACGGTGGCGTCCATCGCGCCTTCCTCGGCTGTCACAATCGAGGAGTTGGGGAAGCTGGTTGACTTCCCCAATGTACAGATGGCGGTTGAGCTCGGTGCCGGTGACGGTGCGGTAACGAGCGCGCTTATTGAACACATACGGCCGGAGGCGCTGCTGCATGCAATCGAGGTAAATCAGAGCCTGGCGCAAATTCTCGATGATTCTATCGCCGATAGAAGGCTGAAAGTGGTTCATGGCGACGCGCGCGATTATTTCGATGCGCTGCGCGCGAAGGGGATCCAGGCGGACTTAGTCGTATCGGGAATTCCGTTTAGCCTCCTTTCCACGCGATCTGCCCGTAAATTGCTGCGCGATATCGCGGATTCGCTGGCGCCTGACGGTCAATTCATTCTCTATCAAACGTGGTTGCCCCCGTTGTTCACCTCACGCCGCCTGAAGAGGCTGCTGCGCAAGGATTTCGAAATAGACAGAACGGTCAATGTCTATCGCAATCTGCCGCCTCTGCAAATCATCTCCGTTAAAAAGCGCGGCGAGCGCTCGCAGATACCGGCCGATCAAGCGCTTTAGCGTATTTACCCGCTTACGATGCACGGTATAATCGATGCCAACGTATGGGTATCGCAACTGATTTAGTATTTATCGTTATCTCCGCGCTTCTAGCGGGGCTTGTCGCTCATATTCTTCGGCAGCCGCTCATTTTCGGATATATGTTTGCCGGCGTTGCGGTCGGCCCGTATACCGGCGGTGTTACGGTAAAAAATACCCACGATATCGAAATGCTCGCTGA
>CAYTAW010000515.1:0-2360 GCA_964435675.1 uncultured Bdellovibrionales bacterium | reverse complement strand
GAGTATTGGCAGTCCGAAGTAGGGTACTTGTACCAGGAGTATTGCGGCGAAGTAGATACAAAAGACTGCCGCTGCGGCTAGGGCGGTGCGTTTACGTAAACCGTGGGAGGACGAGGTCATTGGCCAGTGAATATATCCGTGCTTACCGGCCGACCCAAGAGGGGATTACGTGCGCGCTTGGCGGCGGTATCGGGGGAACCTCGTGATATTAGGGGTTTAGCGGCATAATAATTGAAAAAAGAGATGTTTGCTTAAGACTCCCCCGATCGATAAGCTTTACTTGCCTGAACCGTGTGTGTTTTGGTTTTGGCAGGTCGTTTATCAGTCGTCAGTATGACCCGGGATCCGCGCACCGTATCGCAGGCCGATTTAAAGGGAAGTCCGATTCTCAACGCGCTAAGTGGCGCTCTTACCGGTTCACTTAATCCAGTTCTTTCACCGCAGGACCGCATTCGCTTGGCTCTGGAAAATGCAGAGAGCGCGCTTGAGATGTTGCGTGCGCAAACAGACGCAGCCCCGCTCCAAATCGTCGAGGCGCTCTGGAACTTTGCTGTCTGCGCTGGCAAGGCGAGCAAGCTGGGCCGGGCGCAAGAGGCGTACCTTGAAATATTGGAAGTGGCTCCCCAGGAAGGATCGGCGGCGCGGAGCTATTTTGGCGGTGCTCTACTGCGACAAATGCAGCTAATGCAATTTGAGGGGGATTTTGCCGGCGCCGAGAACTTACTCGAGCGCTACGAGGATCGCGTGAAAAATATGCGGACGTGCGATCGCTGCTGCATCGCACTGCTCGCTGCAGCGAGTGCTAATTCCGCTGGGAGCGATCGGGCCGAAAGAGACAACTTGCAGCAGTTTGGGGATTTAGTGCCTAATTTGAATTACCGCGAAGTTAAGGAATTCCTTCCCTGGACGCGCGTAATGCTCGACACCTTCGATCGGCACAATCTGGATCCTGCTTTCGGCGTAGCTGTCGTTACGGCTGCCATGAAAGTATTTGACGACGGTCAGTCGAAGCATCATCCAGACGAATATGTGCGCTTCTGCCTCGAAAAAGCTCGGTCGGAGTGCTTGAGCGGCGCGCATGACGAATCACGAATCACCATTGAAACTTTAGCGATTGCCTTGGAAGAACATGTCCCTGTTTCTAAAGATTTGGAAATGTGGGTGCGCAAGGGCATGGGGTATATGCTCCAAAAGATGGAGTACTACACCGACGCGCTGCGAGAAACGAACGAGGCGTTGGCACTGAGTAGTGATCAGATATTCGATGTGTTTTCGCTCCGTATCCAACAAATCAATATATTGACTTTGATGGGACGGGCGAACGACGCGCAGCTTGAATTCAAGAGTGTGGTCGATGAACTGCAGGACGAGCTTCCCCGTGGATTCATGAGGGCGGTGGCGCGCAAGGACGCGGACCTGTTCGCTGCAGAATTTGCGAATTGGGAGAAGCAGGGTCGGGCCGAAGACTTTACGCTTGCTGCGGAGGCCTTTGCCGCTGTTACGATGCTCGAAGTGCAGCTCGTTTTGGCGCCATCGGGCGATCTTCCCGCCTTGGTCGAGCGCCGTCAGGTAATCGAGTTTGTCGATGAAATGCTCAGGCTTACCGAGCGGCGGCAACAATTAATAGTCGAAGAGGCCACGCTTCGCCTCTCCCGGGAGGGTAGTGTTGAAAATATTTTCCAAGAATTAGTCGCGGAGTATCCACTACTGCTTGAAGGGTCTGTGCTGCACGGGCGCGCAAGCTATTTGCTGGCGCTCTATTCCTTACGCCATATGTCCGAAATCGATTCGGACACCCCGCTCAACGTCAATGGCTACCTCGATACGGGAAACGCTGTAGTTCGGGCGCTTCGCGAAGCTAAGCAGTATCTGAGCGCGGCAAATTTATTGAATCTCGCGGCCAAGTTTTACACGGAATACGGTGGTACCGAAAAGGCAATAAACGTGCATGAAGAAATCGTTGCTGTGCTTCGTGACGGCGGTATGATGTATTCGCAGCTTGGCGCCGATACAGTTGAAGTTTTGATTGATCTCTGGGGTCGCTACGGGGCGTCTACGAAAGTCGCCCACTACCGCAAGCTTTCGGCCGAGATACAGCGTGTAATTAATTAAAAAATATCGCTTCCTGATTCCAAGTCGGGAGGCGCGCCGAAATCCATTTGCGCATCCGACATTATTTCGGGGCGCTCTTCGAGATTATCGAAGCGGGTCAGATTCGACGAGAAGGCAACTCGTACCGTTCCCGTCGGGCCATTTCTCTGTTTAGCAATAATTAATTCAGAAACGCCCTTATCGACAGTGTCGGGGTTATACACCTCGTCACGATAGATGAACATGATCACGTCGGCATCCTGCTCGAT
>CAYTAW010000514.1:0-2366 GCA_964435675.1 uncultured Bdellovibrionales bacterium | reverse complement strand
AAAGAGAAGCGCCGGCCCCCCCTCAGCAATAACCCGCCGGTGAATCTCGGCCGCCTCAAGAGTGGGATCCACTTCGGCGTGGATTTCCACGATCTCTCCCTCGCTTCTAAGCAAGGTGAGAAAGCTTTGCAGGTCAGTATGCATTGGCTCCGTCGGTGGGGTGAGGAAATAGTCCACTCCCCCATCTAATAGATTGAAATTATTGCGCAGGAAATCTTAAAACGCGCAAAAAAGGATATCAAGGAAAGCAGAGTAAAATACGATACCTCATTATACAGCGGAAGGGGCTTATTTAAAAATGACCACCAAATTTAACTGTTTAATCGTTGATCCGGACATGCCGGGACGCATGCGCCTAAAGCAGGCAACCGCGCCCATTAGCGAATTCGGGATGGTTACTCCTGTCGGAAACATCAACGAGGCATCGGCATTTTTAAACGGAGAACGTCTAACGGACGTCGTTTTCCTCTCGGCGCGCCTCCCTCAGGAACAGATCTCACCGTTCATCCAGGCTGCAAAGGCCACAAAGGGGGGCCAAGACGCGGCATATGTAATCGTGCGCAAAAATCAGGGCGACGGCGGTAATACCTCGGTTGCTGAAATCATGATGATCGGCGGCGACGGCATGCTGTGCGAACCATATTCAGTTGATTCCTTGCTCGAAATAACACTGCTTTCGGCACGTGTGCGCAAAGAACGCGCCTCGGAGCGTGAAAAGGTCGCTATCGGGTTAATGGTCAAAGATTTGGTTGGGCAACTTGATCTCGTTTGCTGCTTGAAAGCTAACAATTGTGAGCCCGGATTGAGTATCCGTAAATTGAAAGAAGTGTCCGCGATGATCCAAGGTTTGAGCGACGAGTCGAGAAAGGTCTACTTCGAAGTGATGCAAGAGGCATTCATCAATGCACCACTTCCTCCAAAAGCACTCGGCGTCAAAAAGTACGGAGGCGCGAGCAGTCGCGTTAAAAGACGGATGGATCAGAAGTTAGCTGATGAAATCACCAAGCAATTGACTGCTCCAACGGAGCCGCAGCCCAAATAGTAAGGAGAGGAGCAAAATGATTTTGGTAATTGATGATGATAAAGTATCGCGCAAGGTGGTGACGCGCTGCCTCGAACGTCTCGGATTAAAGACCGTAGAGTGTGAGAATGGAAGGCAGGGATGGGAACTGCTTTGGGAAACCAATGAAATTGATCTCGTAATCACCGACATGATTATGCCGGATATGGACGGCCGGGAATTAGTGCACCTTATCCGTCATCAGGATGAGATAAAACATCTGCCGGTAATCATGATTTCTGGAATTCTCACGGCTGAAGAAATCGCACCGATATTGAAAATATCGCCGACGAATACGTTTTTCTTAACGAAGCCACTCGATATCGGCTTGCTCGAGAAGCATATCGAAGCGATCGGGGTGCGTGAAGGGGCGGTTAAACCGCAAAGTTCGCCTGCGACGCACTAACGAAGGCAGATCGGTTTACGTTCAACAGTAAACACTTAGCAGTCGCTACTCTTGAAGGCCGCGTATACGTAGGCAGCGATTTATCAATCTATAAAAGCTCCGCTGACTTACTCGGCTAAGCGATTCAAATTTACAAATCATCTTCCCGTATATCTTGGCCTACGAGCCCTGTACCCAAATCAATCACTTCATACGGATCGACGCCAATATCAAAGCCAATTATGCCAAGGTGAATACTAATTCCAATTTCCGACGGCGAATAGTTTGGACCTATACCGACATCGGCGGTTGCATCTACAACGCTAACCGAGGCGCCGTTGTGACTTTCCAGTCCCACAGGGATTGGAATGGTGTGCTTTAGACGTGGTCCCGGGAGTCCGACGAATGCTGAGATATAAGAACCGAGAAAAACATCGGTCAGTTTGGTAACGTGCGCGCCGACTCCTAGCCCGGGACCGACGCGAGCACGCAATCGAAATATATCGAAGAGATCGAAAATGCGGTTGGGGATATAGAGAATAATGTTGTGGAGCGTGCTGTGCGACTCGATTGATTCGCCCTCAGAATCACCGATTTCGGAACCGCCATCCTCGAAATCCTCAGCGACAACGGGCGCCGGGCAGAATCCCTGCATCGGTATCGACGCAAATGCGTACAATAACACAATGCCAAATCCGAACAGTGCGCGTGATAGTATTCTAGGAAGTTTGACGGCTTTCTTTTCTTGCACGAAGCACCTCAATAATAGCGGGTAAAATCGAAACAAAGATAATACCCAATATTACCACCGAGAAGTTCTTTTTCACAAAGGGCAGTTCGCCGAAGAAATATCCTGCATAGACTATCAGGCCGACCCAGAGTAGCGCGCCGAGCACGTTATAGGTTAAAAAGTATTTATAA
>CAYTAW010000513.1:0-2375 GCA_964435675.1 uncultured Bdellovibrionales bacterium | reverse complement strand
ATTGAGCAGAGTGCTGAGGGTAAACGCACACGCCGCTTATCAGCACCGAATTGCCGCCACGCTTTGTGACCGGCCTCTCGGTAAGTATAATGCTTTCGTGACCATCGGAAACCTTATCACCCACAAGCAATTCGCGTGCACTATATACGGGTACCTTTGCGGCATGTTGCCGCGAAACCTCCAACATTTCGCTCAGAATGTGCACCCCAATGTGCGCGGCGCGCCGTGCAAAGGCCTGCTCCTGGTCAAAAAACTCTCCCTGTGCGGGGCTGTGAGCGCCATCGATCAACGCCTGTAACGCCACCCTGCCCTCGCGGTTAAGCTTTTGCAACTGATGACCGCTGATCTCGCCGCTAAACCGCCGCTGCATCGCGTCATCTTGCGATCCCAAAATGGCGCATACCCGATCAACAGCTCGACGCCACACGTCGAGTTTCCCCTCCGGAAAGAGATGACCTCCGAGCCTCTCAAATTCGCCTCTCACTGCGTCTGCAGCTGAGCGCGCCCCCTTAGCTGCTTGGTATTGTCGTGTCTCGCCCGTATCGTGGGCCGCTTTCGTTTCGCGTAGAAATTGAGCAAAACCCTCTCCATAGCTATTGCAAATGGAGACGGCTGATGCCGCGGTCTCTGCCAACTTGTCGCCCGCTCCGCCCGCTCCATAAAGAATTGCCACGTGCACACGATTTGGGAATGAGCGCGCAAGCTGCTCTATTGTCTTTTTGTATTCGACACGCGCAGCTGGTCCCCCGCCCGCTACTACCAAATAGTAATGCGCTTTCTCGTCGCGCAAAAGGAACTCACGTGCAAACGAAATTATTGAATTTGCTTTGGTGCCGTCAGCGAGAACCGGGGACGTTTCGTACACTTTCGCGGATGAGTTTAACTCGACTTTGAGTTTCCCCGTCAACAAGCCGAGCGAATGAGTCGCGGCCCGATCTTCAGTGCCAGGATCCACGAGGACCATTCCGCTGAATCCCGTTTTTCCAAGCGCTCTGGTCAGCGTGCGCTCGACCCGGGAAAACGCGGCGCTGGATTTGCAGCCACCTATAATGCGCATTACCGATGTGCCGATCTCAAGCGATTCGGAAAGCGCCGCTTCGCGTGATGCGACGTCATCAAGATTATACGCTTTATGAACGCTCGGGAGCGGTGACGAATTGATGCCTGCGTCATTCGGGAAATTGATTTCCACGTGCGTGATTCGATTAAGCTCACCACTAGCCATAATCTAAAAACATCCCTAGAACTGTTATGGTTTGCGTGCGCTGATAAGTGCGGTATATGCGCAGCTAAGCCTCACGCTTTGCAATTTGCATAACAGAGAATACGTCGAAATCGTAACATGATGGTTCGACCTAATCCTTAAAACCGGCCTAAAAATGGTGCTAAACAGCGATTTTAGCGTCTCATGCGCAAAGCGAATTGTTGCGTTTTAGAAGTTCACCACTTACGCCAGGACTTCGAGAAATTTACTCAATTGGGTGCTACGAGTCATTTTTTCGATTACCGTTTCTGGAAGCTGATTGCGCCGCACATAGACCTTCGAGCCCTTTCCGCTTGAAATTAATTTTAAGGTGATTCCCTCGAGAAATTGAAGCAGCAAGCTCTCTTCATGCTGCTGATCATCCCACCCACAGTTTAGAAGCTCCCAGCCATCCTCGGATTTTCCGAGCTCGGCGACGCTTTTCAATTTTTCGCCTACTCGCAGGACGAAGTTCTCGTGATTTCCTGATATGAGCGTCTCTGACGCATCGAGGTACTTGCCGGTACGAATGAGATGCAGGATCAAATATGCGCGGGCGGATTTTCTCTCCTCCTCCGAGCTTATCGGTTCGCATACGACTGCGACGCTCGAGGCGCGCACCTGCTGCTCTCCCAGCACGCCGAAGAGTTTCATCAAGATCATAACTAGATTATCAACTGTCTGCGCTGGCTCGTGCCGGAATGCCTTTGTTAAAAAGCGCTCACCATGTTTGTAGATCTCCTCTAATTTACTGAACCCACGGTCGGTGAGGATAATAGTTTTCACTCTTGAGTCGTCCTGCCCTACCGAACGCTGCACCCAACCATCGGCTTCGAAACGGCTGATCTGCTGAGATAGCGTGCTCGCTTTCATGTCGAAAATTTCGGCCAGTATGGAGAGCGTGGCTTTTGGCGCTAAGTCGCGAATTGCCGCCAAAAGCTGCCAAACTGTACTTGAATATCCCGAGCCACAAAACGATGGGCCACTAAACCCCAATCCACGCGTGACGCGGCGCATACCTTCCTGATGGGGGTGCTCGCTCGGGCGCAGCGTAAGCCGCGGAATACCAGTGGCGTCGGCAATTAAGTTCGAGCAGCGCTGTAATTCAGCAGCCTCGCTGCTTGATAAGCGC
>CAYTAW010000512.1:0-2395 GCA_964435675.1 uncultured Bdellovibrionales bacterium | reverse complement strand
TATCACCAGAGCAGATATATACCTTGATTGAGGTATCGATTACTCCCGACGCATCGGTTGGAGATATAAGTGAACGATTATGTCTGCCACGCAATTCGGTTTCGCGCGCTCTCGCGTGGCTTGAGAACTCGGGGTACCTAAAGAGCGAAACACATCCCGAAGATCGCCGTCGCCGCATTTTTCGCCTGCTCAAGAAGGGGGCAGATTTCATGGCGTTGCACGAATCGAATTCTCGGCGCTTCGTCGAGGAGCATCTCTCATACCTCTCCCCTTCGGAAATTATTGAGCTGCAAAGATTTCAACACCGAATCTGCAGCGCACTGAACATTCCCAATGTAATTCTCAGAAAGACCGAGCATCCATTTCAGGAAGGTATGCGCCGAGTTACCCGCGCCTTCGGGTTTATTGGCAATTCAGTCTATGGCAGCAGACACTCAAGCACGGAGTGGCACATCTTAAGTGCCATTCAGCATGCATCAACTCCGCTGACGCTCTCTGTCTTAAGCGAGATGCTCGGCCTGCTCTCGACAACCTTGACTCAGATACTTTCCAGAATGGAGCGGGAGCGATTTCTGGAGCGCAAGAAGTATAACGTCGATCTGCGCAGAAAGCAGTTGCGTCTTACTGACAAGGGACGCCACTTGCTTGAACGAATAAATTCAGCCGGCAGGACACTGCTCGCGAGCTCATTCTCTGAAAACCAAACCGATGACCTTGAGCGCTTTTACTACGTTCTAGCGAAACACCTCAATGTCTTGAAACCAGAAGCCCTGAGCGTGCTGCGTCCTTCACGCGAAATCGTGCGCCTCAAATCGGAAGAAGAACTGACTGCCGCGCGTAGCTTTGCAGTCTTTAATCTTGTGGCTCTGGGTTGGTACGAAAATCTCAGTCCCGAACTGCTCAGTCCACATAATCTGGTATTGGCGCTTCGTGAAGGAAGGGACCTGCTTGCTGTGATCGAAATGGCATTAAAGGGGCCTCAGTCGCTGATTAACCTCTGCGCCTACCGCAGAGAGTCTCTCTCTACCTCAGAGCTCGGGGAATTCCTGATCCAAGCACTGCTCAAGGCTACTGCCCTCGGTGATTCGCATACGCTCCACATTCGACGCTCGACCATTCCTGCGGAATGTCTCACTCGGCTAAAGGTACGTGAAATTGATAGTATCTGGAGGGAGCTTAGTCTTTAGCTTTTGGTGTCGCCTCTGACAGGATCTGTTTGAGCTTCAGTCGCTCTGCTTCACTTGCCAGTGGATTTAGGATGATTAACCGCCCTTGATCAATCAGGTGTTGATACTGACGACACCAGTCTATGTCCTGTGCGAGCTTATCCGTTGATCCCTCGAATCCCCGTAACAGCACTACTCTTGCATTTTTGTCTCCACTGACAGAGAGCGATTCAACAAGATCCTTTATGTACCAGGCGTTAACGCCGCCACCACCGCTAAAAATATAGAGTTGCGAGCTGAACATCTCTCCAAATTCACGGGCCCGCAGCTGCTCAATGTGGAAAATTCCAAGGTTACCCTTGTACCCGTCAGGAATCGTCACTGGAGAGCTGATAACTGAAAAGTCCCTTCTGTCAACAACTGTCACCTTGCTGCCGTCATCTGTCTCGGTATAAGCAACAGGAAAGAGTTGCCGCTCCCCGTTTGGCAGAGTAACCTCGATCGAGGAACCGAAGTTCCTATCTTTGGTGTCGGTGACGGCCAGTCCCATGCAGGTTGAATCAGGATGGAACCTGCTCTTCATGCGCTGCATAATCTCATGGGGTCCACGCTCATGAAGCACCCAGCCAGCAGCTGACCTGCTCGCTTCTCTGCCGGACGCGAGGCAGAAAACTCCCGGCACGTCGGAGAAGGTACCTTGATCAATCAGATATTGAAAGTCAGCACGCGACTTTTCAGTCATTGAAGCGACTCCGACAGATAAACGAATGAAGGGCAAATCTGAATTTGCACTTGCCACCCATTTCATCTGCCGCCGTTCTTCCTGCGTAGCGTGCAAGAACCCTCCACCTTCCGCCTTTAGTCTATTGATCAGCGCCATACGCTCGCGCCGGTCCTCAATGCGGGCTGCACTCAGCGACTCACGAAATTCGGGACTGACCGGGCACTTCCATGAATTGAGCCTGCTTTCAAAGCCGTGCCCTACCTGTTTGGTAAAGACCTGCGCATCAAGCGCTGAGATGGGAGCAAAACGATCTCGAAGTGCGGATTTCATCGACGCCTCATTCCATTGATGGATTGTCGCTGCCAAAAAATCAGTGTCCCGATATTGGAGATCTATCAACGCTGAGCGGATTGCCATCAATGAGCCGGTCGATAGCGGACTCCCCTGTCGCATGCATACCAGATCGTAATAACCGTAGCCCGGGTTTCTGAGTACCGGATTCACC
>CAYTAW010000511.1:0-2399 GCA_964435675.1 uncultured Bdellovibrionales bacterium | reverse complement strand
GGGCAGATCTCCCTTCAGGAACTCATCGAAAGAGAGGTCCCTGCCGGTTGTCGGCTTAGGCGTGGTGCGCCCTAAAAAAGCGTCAAGAGACTCTGCCATTTGTTGTTACTTAACCTTGCGCAACGTAACCGAAACGCCATCGGGATTATTCGAAATTACAATCTCCTGCCCCTCAATAGCCTGAGCGAAAAGCAATCCGCCGCCAACCTGAATCGCGATTTGAGCGGCGTTTCGATCAATTTGGGGCATTACGGCTTGCGCGAGCGACGGAACTGCCGCCGCTTGCGGCTGACTCGGCACGGAGATCCCTCCCCCAGCGATAGTGTCGGTTTCCGTAATCGGCTCGATCCGGGTTGACTGGGGTACCGCGGGGACGTTGTCCGGCACTCCACCCCAAATAGATTCGAGCGCGGGAAGGCCTTGAAGGTCTCTCTGCCCGTTAACGATTTCTAGTAAATTATCAGCTGCCTCCGGACGCAGCCAGAGCGCCCGCTCCTGATCACGCGATAGTTTAACAAAACAATTAAAATTAATGAGATCAAGCGTTCTTTCCAGGACCCCTTTTACCGCGGCCGGCCTCGCCTCGTCGACGGTCTTTTTAAGTTGCGCCTTTAGATGGGTTTCATAATCAGTCTGCGGACCGCGCAAATGAGCCAATAAGAAATAGACCTGCTGCCACCGACTGGTGTTCAAACCTTTCAAAGAGGGAACTTTATCGCACGCGTCACCGAGCGCTTTAAACAGAAGATTATTACCCTCTGATACATTCGCGGCTGGCGCAAGAATCGTAGCTATCCGCAACATCTCGAGACGGCGCTCCGCTCGCAATTGCTCGCGAAGGTTTTCTGGATAGCGCGATATAGCGCTCGGCGCCTTTTGTAGAAAACGTTCTAACGCCTCAAGAACTTCTGGCGCGTGTTGAGCACCAGAAGTTGCGGCAGACTTTGCCACGGCAGTATGAGATACAGGCATGTATATTTATCCCTTTCTCAAAGTTCGTAGAATACTTTCTAATGCAACGATCTGCTTTTCTCTCGGTATCGGCTGTTTGGAGGTCAGCTCAACTTTCACATCGCCGACATCAAAACGCACTTTGTTTTTAGGACTCTTCGCAGACCCTTTCTTTGGGGAATCGTCATTACCAACCATAGCCGAACTCATTCTGAAGCGGTCGATAATTTGGCGATCAGTTCCGTCTTTTGAAATGAACGCGGTTGCAGCACTAAGTTGATCGCGCGCATCAGTGATGTCACGAGCTATCATCGCCGCGCGCTCGAGATCGATTAAACCGCTTCGTAATAGTTCGCGGACGTCCGATGAAAGCCGCAATACAAGCAGGTAATTTTCGGCGTCTTCCCGGCTGCAATCGAGCTGCCTATGAAGCAGTTCTATATATTAAACATTGGTAAGCTTGTCGCCCGATTCTTGCTGGGACGAATCAAGAATTCTCAAATAGGCTGCCGCCTTGTCGCTTTCGTTCATGTCCTGGCGGAAGAGATTGGTTTTCATCTCCCGCAGCAATATTCGCGTCGGACTGTTCGTATTATCTTCGGTTTCAAATTTGCAGGGGATGACTTTGAGTCCGGCGTTAATCGCGCAAAACAACCGCGTATGTCCGGCAACAATTATTATTTCACCGTTTTTTCCTTCGCGAACTTTTATGGGTTCATCGACACCGTGAACGGCGATATCGAGGATCATGCGCCCAATACGCGCTTCATCGCGAAGCATATCGGTGCGCGGCTGAGTTTTAGATTCTTTTATCTGATATGTGCGTACGTACTGAATCTGCTCGGGTTTGCTCCTTGCCAGGTCCCAAGAAACTACACCTTCAGTTTCCTGATAATCGGTCGGGCCATAGTGCGATTCTTTTATCCAACTCGTCGCGGCATCCGCTCGAACTCCGGGTGCGAGCTTGACGTTTTGCATTTCAGCAATCAGATGTTGTGCGAGAGACTGGTGTGGAACGACTGAGGTGTCAGGTCCGGGAACTACTTCAGGGGACGTCATAGGGCACTTCTAAACTACACGTTAAGGACGGTGTTCTATCACCGCTTTAATGGCACTTCAATACAATTCAAACCGGAAGAGCGGCCCCTTGCATTAAATGTAACACGCGGGAAACCGAGATGCTGCTGGTATCCCTCTTCCCCGCATTTGAAAACGTAAAAGCCGACTAGCCGTAGTGCGTGGATCGCAAACCGTTGTCGGACTACTGTGCCGTCGATCCCGAGCGCGTGAGCAGGCGATTCACAATGCCTATCTGGGCAACCAATTCTTCAAATACTTCACGACTATTAAAGCGCTCGGCATCTGCGTCTGAAAGGCCGGTATGGGGAATGCTGTTTCCTCGCAACTGCTTTTTTCCAATCTGACCTCTGAGATGCATTCCGCTAAGC
>CAYTAW010000510.1:0-2402 GCA_964435675.1 uncultured Bdellovibrionales bacterium | reverse complement strand
AGCCTGTTTTGAGCAATGAACGCTATTTCAATAATTTCACGCGTGAAGAAGTGCTCCCACTGGTGCTGAGTCTGGAGCAATATTCTAGGCATCCGCTGGCGAACGCGTTTCTCGATGCTTTTTCGGAAAAGAATCTTCTTCGGCTCCCGGTCACTTTTGTCCATGAACCGCCGGGAGCGGGTCTTCAAGGTGTCGTTGACGGACGTTCGTTGATAATCACCGGCAGAAAGGGATTGTCACGCCTTAATCAAATCCGCGGTGTGCAAAGCCTCCCCGAGGAGGGCGGACTTGAATGCATCGTCGCAATCAACGATGTGCTGGCCGCATGGTTTCAATTCCGGGATCGCGCTCGCCCGGAGTCGCAGCCGTTCATACGCCACCTGAGTTCTCTGCACCACTTTAATCGGATTTTGCTTGTTTCGGGCGATCGGGAATCAGAGGTGCGATACCTCGCTCATGAAGTCGGCATTACTGAAGTGTATGCCAACAAGAGTCCGGAAGAGAAAGTGGCCATGGTAAAAAAGGAGTCAGAGACGGCGCGGACTCTTTTTATTGGCGATGGTATCAACGACGCGCCCGCACTGATGGCTGCGCATGTGGGAATTGCCTTTGGTAATACCAGCGACGTAACCAGCGAGGCTGCGGGAGCCGTTGTGCTTGAGCCGTCGCTGCAAAAGGTGGATGAGTTGTTTCATATTTCGAGACGGCTGCGTTCTATCGTTCTGCAGAGCGCTTTAGGCGGAATGGTCTTGAGTCTTGGCGGCATGTTGCTTGCGGCCGCGGGGCTGTTATCTCCGGTTTCTGGCGCGATAGCGCAAGAGATTATCGACTTGCTCGCGGTGCTCAATGCTCTGCGCGTATCAGAAGTGCCGTCTAATCTATCCGACATGAAGTATCGAGCCGAGGCGCAGGGGCCTGCTGCCGGTAGCGAGTAATTTCAAATGATAGGCGCTTTTAGTTCACAATCGCGCGTACCGCTTTCGGCTACACTGAGGAAGTATAACGAGAGGACGACGCCTTTCGGTCAAAGAGTTCTTTTCCCTGTTCGACCAATGGGGAAATAGGGCGGTCAGTGGTGATGGTTTCCCACTCAATTTCACCGGCGGAGTTCGCGAATTGCCTCACGACAATTGTTTCATCGGCATCGAACGCGTTCCCCAATTGTGTCTATTAGCGGCTCTTTTCCCCCGTAAGCGGGCAATATTCAACACGATTTCGGTTAAGTTTGAGGTTTAGTGATTAACAATGAGGCGATCGGTCTCCGAATTAAGCGCCTGGATTTATTATGGATTATGACTTATGATGGCCTCCGTAGAGTTGGCACACCGGTTGCTCGCAATTTGGTGATGCGAAGAGGCTGCTTGGAAGGAACGCGAATATGAACACAGCACTGACACTGGGACTCAGTCAGTCGTTAGGGTTATTAATCACCCCGCAGTTTCAACAGTCCTTAAAAGTTCTTCAATGTGGAAATCTGGAGCTCAGCGAACTTATCGAGAAAGAGTTAGCGGAAAATCCTGCCTTAGAGAGAATCGAAGAGCCTGATGAGACCCCGATAGCGCATTCGAGCGAGAGTGGGCGCATAGAAAAAAGTGGGGAGATACTCGACGCTTTTCCGGACTCAACCACGTTTCTCGCCGCGTCCAGCGACAGCGAAGATCTGCTCATTGAGGGAAGTTCTTCTCAAGGAACATCGCTGCAGCAAACGCTCTTGGAGCAGCTCGTCGATTTAGATCTATCAGTATCACTAAAAAAATTGATAGCGCTTTTGATCGGAAACGTGGACGAAGATGGATACCTCAGAGTCACCCGTGAGGAGCTGCGCGAGCAAACGGATGCTTCCGCCGCTGACTTGGAATTGGCGATTCAGGCTCTTCAGTCGTTCGAGCCGTCGGGAGTGGGCGCGCGTGACTTACGCGAATGTTTGTTGATTCAACTCGAGCGCCTCGGTTGTCTGGATTCTCTTGCGGGACGAATGGTGAGAAATTATCTCGCCCTGGTCGAGAAGAACGATCTTCAAGAGATCTCTCGGATAGAAAAAATCGGAATTGCGGCGCTCCGCGAAGCGCTCTCTCTTTTAAAGACGCTTAATCCTCGCCCCGGGCAACGTGTCGCTGTCGATGACACATTTTATATTTCCGCGGATGTGCAGATCCGGAAGGTGGGCGGCGAGTATTTTGTGATCGTAAACAACGAGAATATTCCACGGCTTCGAGTAAGCTCATATTGCCAGGAATTGGCAAGGGATCGGGCAGTGCTCGACCGCCAAAGTCGACTCTATCTTAACGCAAGGATTCGCGGAGCGTCATGGCTCCTTCGCTGCATCAATCAACGCGAGCAAACGCTCCGTAAGATCGCTGAGGCTATAATCAGACGTCAAAAGAAGTACTTTGAAGAGGGAC
>CAYTAW010000509.1:0-2403 GCA_964435675.1 uncultured Bdellovibrionales bacterium | reverse complement strand
ACCTGAGAACTAATCAAGCAGGTCAGCAAAATAAGAGTAGCTATTGTGCGTCGTTGTCGAGTTGTTTTCATGTTTCGCCCTTTGAGAACGCATAGTGGTTGAGGGTCGATTGTGACGTTGGCGATCGGTTACGTTACGGGCGAGAAGGTGGCAAAGGTTGAGCTCCGTTGGCGCTGAGCAGCGTCACTCTGTAAGAATGACTCGTATGATTGGCAGCAGTAAAAAATATACTCAGCAAGGAAGAAAAGAAATTTCGATCAGTTCGAAAAGCGCGCTGATGAGATTGTGCCGAAAGTGAAAAATAAAGAATGAGAATTTAAGGAAACGCGAGTCGAGAAATCTTAGGAGATAGTGCCTTGATATACCTTGCGACGATCTTCGCTTAGTACAAAGATGTCATTGGGAAGGCGCGATGTCGCTAACTTAAGTTTCTTCGCATTGAATTGGACCCTCATCAGATGAGCGATAGCGTCGTTGTGGACAATTGTCGACACTGACCAACCGGTGAACAGTTCTTGCCAGATCTCCGCTGCTTTTGCAAAAGAATCCGATATATGTCCATGGCCGCGCAGTGGATGCCCAGGATGTTTGCCGATTGAGACATGATGTATATGAATATTTTGAGCCTCCGGTGTGATAGAGAAGTCGAAAAGAAACTCAAACTGCGACAGCTTCGCTGACTGGCGAGCTATTTGCGATAAGCAGTTTTCGAGAATTTTCGGGCGATCGACGACCAGTGAAATATCATAGTGGGTAACGTTACCAGTATGCGCGTGATTTGCTACGGTAAGCGCCACGAGGCCGTTTTGTTCAAAGTTTGGAAGCGTGCGCGCGCGGTTGGCCTGATTTTGTTCGATGGATCGAAAGGTAGTCGTAACTAATTCGAGCGGCGCAGCGCCATTCAAATGCGAGAAGGCTTTCAATAGTCGCTCGCCGAAAAGCGCGGTGTGTCGATGGGCAAGCGTTTCTGCGCGGAGCCAGCCATCGGGGACTGGGTTTAGCCCACTGAGCGGCGCGCTTGCGGGGGCGGCGACGGGTGGAATGTCTACCTGTGGTGGGAAACTTATTGGATCGTAGCTCATTGTCGTAAAACTTTGCTAGAGACTCTACCGTAGCGCAATCAGCAGGCAAAGCAACTTTTTATTGTAGTTCAGGACGCTACCGGGCAATCGAAGGTGTAGTGAACGCGATCCGGCTTTTCCCACCAGCCGACATATTGCAGACGCTTAATCGGAACGCTGCCGAACGCCGCGGCAGCGACGATAGCTTGGCGATTGCCTGATCCGAAATTTGAACTGCTGCCGCTCACGCGCCCAAAATAGTTTGTTATCAACCGTTCTCCTGCACGACGGGCTAAAGCTGCCAAGTGGGGGTAAACGTAATCGAGATGAAACGCGCCTCCCGCGCGTGAGGGGCAAAGCCCCTGGGCGGAAACGCCGAGTGGGGGAAAAGTAATCGGTGTGAAAAAAGTAATCGGGGTGAAACGCGCCTCCCGCGCGTGAGGGGCAAAGCCCCTGGGCGGAAACGCCGAGTGGGGAAAGCGTAACGCCGAGTGGAAAAAACTGAGCCGAGGCAGGTTCGAACTGCCGACCCACTGGTTAAAAGCCAGTTGCTCTACCGACTGAGCTATCGGCCCATAAGTATTAGTTACGGGTGAAAAACCTTGTATGTGGCCGCCGCAGGAAACCGGCGCGAAGGAGCAAGTTGCTCCAAACGCCTGATACGACCCTATAAATGGCGGTGGAGCCCCATGTTTCTAAATTTACGGTGCTATGTCAACCTATGTGCACAATAATACTGCTAGATCGGCCGAATGAAGACAAAAATTATCCTGCTCATGGGGGTTTCGTCGTGTGGCAAGACCACGGTCGGTAATCGTTTATCGCAAATACTCGGCTGGCCTTTTTTTGATGGAGATTCGTTTCATCCCCCGGCAAATGTCGAAAAGATGCGCAGTGGGCTGCCGTTAACCGATGAAGACCGTCTGCCCTGGCTCAATTCAATGCGCGTGAAGATCGAGGAACAGATGAGTTCCGGAGGCGGGGCGATATTCGCTTGTTCGGCACTTAAAGATAGCTACCGTCAAATTTTAATGAAGTCAGATTCGACTATTACGCTCATACATCTTTCGGGCTCCAAGGAAAAACTGCGCGAGCGCGCGACTGCGCGCGTTCACCAATATATGCCGGCGTCATTGCTTGATAGCCAATTCGAAGCGCTTGAAATTCCGAAAAACGCTTTTGCGGTGTCTGTAGAAGGAACAATCGAAGATACGATAGCGCAAATTTTAGGCGGTCTTTCGGTTGTGCAAAGCTAATTCGGCTGGACGATTACCCCGTTGACGCGGCTGGCGGATGCCGGTGCCGGTGCTTTCGGTGCTTTGGCCATCGCCCGTTTCATCGC
>CAYTAW010000508.1:0-2408 GCA_964435675.1 uncultured Bdellovibrionales bacterium | reverse complement strand
AAAAACAGCAGGAAGAACAAAATCCGCAGGGAATGGGGGGTTTCTCACCAGCCTGATAACGCGTAGCAACTGAGCTTTAGAGATTTTTTTATCATTTCTCATTATGCGTCCGCAGTTTGTCCGTTAAAGACACTTTGAAACGTTTCGATTAACAGCTGAAAAAAGTTTCGCGTGATTTCGATGACATTCTGCGTTAAGCCGGCGTTAATCTCTATGTTTTTAGCATTCGCGCTATCCATTCTATGACCTACGACGGCGCCAATCGTCACACCAAGAACCAAGGCAATAGGCGCCAATATCGGGCCTAATAGTGGAATACTAGAAATCAGCAAGGAAATAATGGCACCGACGGCAACGCCAACAGACAAATTCGGATGCGCGCGAACAAAATCAACCAATTTGACAACAATGATTTTGCCAATACTAACAATACGGTCACCAACCCGTTTTGTTACGTCGATCAAGTCTGTCAGCCTGATTGCAACTTCTGAAGGAATGCCACTTTCGCGTAACCAGATATAAAGATCCGCGTTAGAAATTGCATCCGCCCCGGCTTGCAATAGTGTTAGTTCGAGCTCTGCCTTCGCACGATTCATAGTCGCATTTTGCACGATGTTGTCCTGTATGTTATGAGTTGCTGCATGTACTGTATCACTCCACTGCCGCGAAAATAAGCGGTTTTTGTAGGTCGGACTTCAGTCCGACGCGGTGCTCAACGCAGGCGGCGGCGCCGGACTGAAGTCCGACGGCCTTATTTTCGCGGCAGTGGGGATGGGGGAGGTGATTTTTTGCGAAGATCAACATCTACAACGTCAAGTTGTACTAAAGCATCTGCAGGCTGGCGTCGAAGCTCGTAGATTGCTCGATGAGCAAAAGGCATTGTCAAAAGTTAGGTCGAAACACGTCGTTCAACTTTATGACATCGTAAATATTCAAGGAGCAGTCACGCAACAGCCCGCTATTGTCCTTGAGTTTATTGATGGAGAGACACTCCAAGCTGGATCTCTTTCTGCCAATGCGGATTATCTAAACCTGATATGGCAGATTTCATGCGGACTTGCTGATATTCATTCGCACGGAATCATCCATCGAGATATTAAACCCGGAAACATAAAAATAGATGGCGAGGGTGTCGTTAAGATTCTTGATTTCGGTTTGTCTCGAAATAATGCCGATGCAGAGACTAGGAGCATAATAGGAACTCCTATATTTATGGCGCCGGAACTATGGGGTGACCAAACAATCGCGTTTGACTCTTCCATTGATGTCTATGCGTTTGGTGTGACATGTCTAGCCTTGCTGACCAACGAGCCTCCCCTTAGTTTGCGTCATAGGCCTCCCACCCAGCCAACACTAGCAGATTTTTCTACTCCGTTCGCTGGGATGCCCGCTGAAATTACAAATGCCCTGTTCCAATGTCTTGCGACAAACAAGCAGGATAGGCCATCCATGCAAGCCATCAAGAATTTGTTGGAGAAGCATCTTCTGAGGGATAGGCATCGTGCCACGGTTGTTTTAAACGGCGTAGCAAACACACTAGACCACAAGAATAGAAGAATATCTCTGAATGCAACCGTGGGAAGTCTCACGATTGAATATGACGGCTTAGCCTTCACTGTCACCCAGGTCGCTGGTGCCGTTTATATAAATAACACACCCGTCATTGCAGGGGCGATAGTGCCAGGTTGTTGCGTTCTAACCTTCGGCAACGGCAGTGGCAGGAAGTTCGTGACTTTTGATGTTTCAAACCCGGAGGTAATGCCATGAATGCGCAAGATATTGTCTCCGAGCGCTATCGCATAGAGCGCCATATCGGTCGAGGCGGTATGCAAGACGTCTATTTGGCGCAGGACATATTGTTGGAATCTAACGTTGCACTAAAAACACCTCAACCCGGACAGCCCGATAAGAGATTCAAAAACAGTGCGAAGATTTCCGCTAGAGTTAATCATCATAACGTCGCTAAAACTCTAGACTACATTGAGGAGAATGGTCGGCTTTTTCTTATTGAAGAATTCGTTGATGGCGACAATCTTGAAAATAAGCTCAAGACCTTTGGAGCTATCGACCCGCACCTCGCTGCTCGTATATTTCTGCACGTTTCCAAAGGCGTTGCCGCTTCACATCATGCTGGAGTTGTTCATCGTGACTTGAAGCCAAGCAATATCATTGTTGAACATGGCATTAATTTGCATGAGCTGAAAATAACTGATTTTGGCATCGCTACACTAACAGAAGAAGTCTTTGACGAAGCTGCGCGGGAAGGCGATATAACCAGATCGACATCTGGAACAATTCGCGGCGCTCTTCCTTATATGGCACCAGAGATGATGTTCAGGCAGCCGGGTGAACACCCCACTGCCGCGAAAATAAGCCAATCCCCAAGCCAAACAATCACTTGTAAGCCC
>CAYTAW010000507.1:819-2410 GCA_964435675.1 uncultured Bdellovibrionales bacterium | reverse complement strand
CTACATGGTAGATCTCATCTACGTAGAACTTATTTTCTGAAAGCACGGTGACCGGGCTAAAAAGTCGTGCCAATCGAGCTGGAATTTCAGTCCACGTCGTATAGAAAAGCAGCGCTGCTAGAACGCCGCTGATGCCAATCCACGAGTGCACTACATTCAGGAATATGCCCTCCGATACTTGGTGATCTCCGGCGCCGAAAACCGTATGCAGATATTCCGGCAATATCGGTTCAAGCCATAGTCCGCCAACAATCGCCAGCGCCGAGAGCACGGCCAAAGGAAGCGTCATTTTCCAAGGCGATTCATGCGGGTGTCCACTGCCGCGGTAGCTTCCCAAAAAAGTCATCGCAAAGGAACGCGCCATGTAAAATGCGGTCAAAAACCCAGTAAACGCCGCAAGATTGCCAATCAGCCAGCTATGGGGGAAAAAAATCGAGTGATTGGTTTCAGCGATACTCTCGAGAATGGCATGCTTGGAATAGTATCCTGAAAGCGGCGCGATACCGGCGATCGCGAGCATCGATACGCCATACGTAAAACCCGTCACCCGCATCTTCTTGAAGAGCCCCCCCATTCGACGCATATCCTGCTCATGGTGGCACGCGTGTATTACCGACCCAGCACCAAGGAATAAACACGCTTTGAAAAAGGCGTGCGTAACTAAATGGAAAATCGCCACCCAATAGGCGCCAACGCCGACCGCCATAAACATAAAACCGAGCTGGCTGACGGTCGAATAGGCGAGCACCTTCTTGATATCGTTTTGAGTCAATGCGATGAGCGCCGACATCAGCGCAGTGGCCAGCGCGATCACGACTACTAGCATCATCAGATCGGGCGAAAGTTCGAGCAGCGGATGCATACGGCAGAGAAGATAAATTCCCGCCGTAACCATTGTTGCAGCGTGAATAAGCGCCGATACCGGGGTTGGCCCGGCCATCGCATCGGGAAGCCACACGAATAATGGAATCTGCGCCGATTTACCAATAGCGCCGACAAAAAGCGCCAATCCAATTAGGTAGGCGCTACCGAACGCAAAACGGGTCGACGGCGAAAGCGCAGCATCTATCTCGGCGAAATTGAGCGTGTGAAAATTCAAGAAGATCAGAAACATCCCGATTAAAAAGCCGACATCGCCGATACGGTTTACGATGAACGCTTTCTTGCCGGCGTCGGCATAATCGTTATTCTCGTGCCAAAAACCGATGAGAAGATACGAGCACAGCCCCACACCTTCCCAGCCGATGAAAAGAATCGGCAAACTCGCTCCTAAAACGAGCACCAACATGGCGAAAAGGAATAGATTTAAGTATGCGAAGAATCTCGGCCGACTCTTATCGTCCGCCATGTACTCAATAGAGTAGAGATGAATCAAGGATCCAACACCGGTTATCACCAGGCACATTATCGCCGTCAATGCGTCGAACTGAAAACCGAAGGGAAGCTGCAAGTCCCCAACGGAAATCCAATTGCTTACTTCCTGGTGAAAAAATGCGCCATCAGGAAGCGAGCGGAAGAGCGAGCCGACCAGCGCGAACGCGCCGAACGAGGCCGCCGTCGCCACCCAGCCCGATAGCGCAGGCTTATATTT
>CAYTAW010000507.1:0-809 GCA_964435675.1 uncultured Bdellovibrionales bacterium | reverse complement strand
CTTCCCAGCAGCGGAATCAACGCAACGAAAGTCAGCTTTGAATTGTAAATTGCCATCATATCAATTCTTCATCTCCGACGCTTCGGAGGTTTCAATCGAACGAACGCTGCGGAAAAGCGCGATAATAATCGCCAGGCCAATCGACGCCTCCGCCGCAGCCACCACCATCACAAAAAATACCGCGAGCTGACCATGCAGATTAGAGTGCATCTGCGAGAATGCGGTGAACGTCAGATTGACCGCATTCAGCATGATCTCAAGGCACATGAAGACGACGATCGCATTTCGGCGAACGACAAAGCCGAGCATACCGATGAAAAATGCGATTGCAGCGGCAATCAAATACCAGCTTAACGGAACCATTACCTATCCTCCGTAATAGCCGGCTGCGAAGTGGTGATAATGGCCGTCGGCGAATATTTTCGCTTAGCAATCATCACGGCTCCCGCAATGGCGACAAAAATAAGCACCGATGCAATCTCGAACGGGAAGAGATACTCAGTGTAGAGTACGCGTCCAATCTCCTGCGCGCCGCCGACTAGCGGAAGCACTGGATCCGCAAAGCGCACAAAAAGTGTCCGCAAAACGGGAACGAGTATCGCAAGGAATCCCATCAGCCCTAACAATCCAGCGCCGATATACCAACGGCCCAGCGGGCGGGGTTTTTCAACCTTAATGTTCAAAAGCATGACCACAAAAAGCACCAGCACCATAATCGCGCCGGCATAAACAACTATCTGCACCGCCGCCAAGAAGTGCGCTTCGAGCATCGCCTAACGGGCGGCAACGGAAACTAGATGGAGGATCAG
>CAYTAW010000506.1:0-2455 GCA_964435675.1 uncultured Bdellovibrionales bacterium | reverse complement strand
ATATAGGATAGGTTCGGGGGACTCTGGGACTTTAAAGAAATTCAAGTCATATGGCCCTCGCCTCAGGGAAGAGGGGTACGAGCCAATTCTACTTATTGTAAGGACCGATAATTTGCCTGCGGCCATTACTGCTTGTCAAAAGGGTGGATGGAGGATTCTTACAGGTAAAGCAACTATTAATTTCCTATCTGAATTGACTGGATTCAATCTTGGAGGCTATTTAAAGGAAAGAGGGGAAGATTTCCAGATCCAGCGTCCTTTGATTTGAATTTATTTACACGCTTCGAAGTAAGCTTGGGTTCAAGTTTTCGAGCTAACCGTTCGTTCATTATCTTGATGTATGCTTCTTCGACCTCAATTCCAATGTAGCTATTACCCCTATTTTTTGCGGCAAGCAGAGTTGTCCCGCTTCCAGCGAAAGGGTCTATGACTATGTTGTCTTGAGATGGCGGTACCAATAGTTCAACAAGTCTTTCCATGAGCTCAAGCGGTTTCACTGTGCAGTGACCATCTACTTCTGAATCACTTCTGCTACGTTTTACGTCTTCGATGATGTTAGTTTTAAACGAGCCTCCTGAATCAATCGCCTTCATTAATCCGACTCCAAACTCCTCTATGGTTTGAAAGTAGTTGTTAACTAAAGGCTTCTGAACTAATGCAATGGCCTCCCACTCATTCCGTAAGCAGCTGTGCCATCCATCCCATGCGTCAGAATTAGGCTGCCCCATTTTCTCAAGCTTTTTCGAATAATTTAGTCCCTTAGGGATGCCCGCATGTCTTCGGTACACCAAGATGTCACGCGCATAGAAACCAGCATCTTCGAGAGCAACTTGTACGTGACTGATAGTGCGGGTGCTATTGAATACTGCTACGTAAGCACCAGGCTTGCATACTCGAAACAGTTCTTTGCCCCAGTCAAAACACCAGCGTTGATAGTTTATGATATTTTCACGGTTCTTTTTATACCAACGTGCGTTTCTTACTCCCCCAGCTAGTCCGCTACCATAAGGAATATTCTTAACTAACGTCTTACTTTCCTTTATACGCTCAAGACGTCGCTTGATTTCCTGGTGATTCCACTTATGGCCAATAAACTCGTAGTTGTAGGGGGGGTCAGTTATACAGCAGGCAACCAGGTTATCTGGCAAAGATTTCAATTCTTCCCTGCAATCGCCGTGTATTATTTTGTTGTGATTACTCATTGCTACTTATTGTCATCATGACAGATGCGAGGGGATAACGCAAATCCTTTAATTCAGTAGAAAAAAATTGACCGGAGTAGAAATGAAGGTGATACAGCAGGAAGGAAGGTGATACCTTACTTAAGAATGGAGCCGCCCATGGGATTCGAACCCACGACCCCCTCATTACGAATGAGGTGCTCTACCAGCTGAGCTAGAGCGGCTCACCGCTCTACAATCTCAAAATTGTCGCTCTAAATCAATTGGTTGGCCAATATGACTAGAAACAACCGGTAATACGGAGATTACGCAGTGAATCGCCAGTCGGGGGAGCCATTTTTAAGGTCGAGGACTTCGACGCCGAAGCGAGCAAATTCGTCACGCAGCTTGTCGCTCGTGGCGAAGTCTTTTGCGGCGCGGGCGGCTTGGCGTTGAGCGATCATGGCTTGGATGTTCGCGACGGTTTGTGGCGGCTGATTTCTCGAAACGCAGGAGAAGCGCAGGCATTCGGTGAGGACCTGCTCGACAGGGACTTCGAAGAGTCCGAGCACTTGACCGAGACCGCGGATAGTGGCGGCAAGCGCCGCTATTGATTTTGCGTCATCGGTGTCGAGCATCTTTCGCACTTTTGCGGCAGCTTCGCTCAGTGAAACGAGAGCGCTCGCTGTTTGAAAGTCGTTGTCCATTGACTCTTCGAATTGAGCGATAAGCTCTTCGGCTTCCGCCGATGCACCATAGTCGGCGTCGGAAAAGGAAGTTTTCTTTCCGGCGCGATCTAAAATTTTATACAAATCGCATAGACTATTTAGGTTTTCGCGAAAGATTGCGTCAGCAAAACCGATTTCAGAGCGGTAGTGGTGGCGTAGCATTACAAAGCGAATTAATTCGCCACCGAATCGCTCGAGCGCCTGATTGAGGGTGAAATAATTTCCAAGCGATTTTGACATCTTCGTGCCGTTAATCGTCAGCAAGCCGGCATGCGCCCAGAAATTCACAAATGCGCCGTTGTTATGCCCTTCCGATTGGGCAATTTCGTTTTCATGGTGCGGAAATTTAAGATCAAGCCCACCGCCGTGTATATCGATGCGTTCGCCAAGTGTTTCGTGAATCATAGCGGAGCATTCGATATGCCAGCCGGGACGGCCGCGACCCCATTTGGAATCGTAGCTAAGCACCGATTCATCGCGTTTCCACAGCGCGAAATCGAGCGGACTATGTTTTTCTGGATCGGGTTCGCGATCGCGGGTGCCACTCAGCAACTCGCTGATTTTCTG
>CAYTAW010000505.1:0-2455 GCA_964435675.1 uncultured Bdellovibrionales bacterium | reverse complement strand
TCTCGGAACCACCCCTGAGACAGCTACGCATGGCAGTTCAATATCACATCGCCTATCGAAGCGGATGGATGGAATCTGAAATTCCTGCACTGGTGAGCTGTGACGCGGAATCCTATGCCACAGGAGAGATTCAACCATTGATGAATCCAATTACCATGGAAGTATTCCTAAAAAACAATCAGCATTCTGTATCGATCAAAGAATTGCCTCTTGATAAGATGTTGACGATTTGGAGGGAACTTACCGATCAAGTTAGCGATGCGGAGCGACACCGTCGCCGATTCCAGGATCTGCGATGGGCACAGTCCTCGTATTTGGAAAGGAGTGATATATGATAACAGTGAAGGATAGTGGAACGTTACATCTAGGAAAGCCAGAACCCGCGACCATTCCTGTTGCACCTCCTCGTCCAAGTGAACCCCTGGTTCCTGCCGAGCCATTTCATGACCCGAATGAGGCTCCGAGAACCTTACCGGCACCGAGTCCAAACGTATGCCCGTATTCGCCACCGACTGAACCAGAAGACAGCCTGGCACTTAGCTACTTCTCGCTTGTTGGCACACCCCAACTTTTTTGACCTGAAGGTTCTACCGGCATCCGCGGTTGAAATCCATGGAAATTTGAGCCCCGATCAGGCTAGTGCGCGCGCGATGTTATGCGGCTTAGCGAATTTGAGTAAGATTTTATCTACGTGTAAAGTAATCAAAGTTTTGATTTTCGATATTTCTATCTATGAGCACACCTGCAGTGTATTCATTCAAGGGCGATCCTCGTCAGGGTCAGGTCGATGTCCACCTTGTTTACCACAGCGATGGATATCCCAGCGGCGCTGCGGACATTATCCCCGACCTAGCCAGTGTTGTTTGTAAGATTTGGAACGGTGATAACGTTGATCTTGAGGCGCTCAATCTGCCACATGTTGAAGAAGTTAGCCGTCGCGCTAACCTGGACGAATCCAAACCCTCGACACCCTTTCGATATGAAGTCGAGATGGTCGATGGTAGACCGGTTGCTGTTAAAGCCTTACGTCACGAACCTGTAATTTCAGAGGAACTAGAGCAGCGTCTTCTATCGGCGAGAATAGCCCTTGAACAGGTTGAACGTGAAATGCAGGAGGCGCTCGATGTTCCGACCTATGTTGAAATTGGCAAAGGCGAATTGGAGGCAATTAGAAAATTAGGTCGCGGATACGAAGACGAGGAATAGTAGGTCGTAATAGCAATGGGTATATCCCAATCTCCTGCTTCTCTATGTCCCACTCGTTGGTGCACCGCACTTTTTGGAGTGTTCCAAATCGACGAATCCCTTGAAACGTTTCCTAATGTTCTCACTCATTGAATAGAAAAAGTTGGGGTGTCCCAACTTAGCTAGGCCATTCATCCCCTGGAACTTTTCATTTAGATCCCCAGACCCAGCAGGAACATCCCTCAGCGGTGTCCCGGAATACCGGCTTTTGCTGACATACCTTTACTAGACAAAGCACTGCTTAGAGAGCAGCGAATAATCAGCATTATAGTACTTGGTGAGGCGTAAAAATTTTAGCTTATGAAAGATTTCAAAGGAAGGAATTCTCTGTTCAAAGCCTTTCGCAGCGTTGATAACCATGCCGCCTCGCTAGGCACCGCTGTCGCCGACCTACTAGAATTCTTTAATAGTTTCAGGGCGAAAAGGACTATAAGGAGTCAGAGAATCACTCAAATATATAACCACAAGTGAAAAGTAGGAATGGCCCAGCTACCAATCACCAAGAAAAGATTGAGATGGGCATAGGTCATCCTTAGCACATGGTTTTGTCATTTATTGCAAACTTCTTATGTATGCTTTGCAATATCGGTGGTTTCTTTGACTCAAAGACGCTGTTCCCTTACGGTTTGAAATAACGTTTTTATTTCGGAGTGTGTATGAATTTTGAAAACCGCCGTTTTGGTCAAATAGCTACTGTCGCTGCTGAAGTTTCGATCCTGGAGAGTCGGGAAATGCTAAGCGGGGCTTCAATTACCATCAATCCTTGGGGAACAGCCGTTATTGATGGAACCCCAGGAAAGGATACCATAACTGCTACTCCTAATTTCTTGAGAATCTCCTCTGTTGAGAATGGTAAAACCACCAATGTCATCGTTTCTACCCAGCCAGGTCAGGTTAAGGCACTAACGGTGAATATGGGACCAGGCGATTATCTCAATGCTCAGGGTATTGAAAGCCCGATGAACGTTAGACTTTCCACTGGTAATGCGGCAAATCCCAATCAAAGCCTCTCGATTAACGATTCGGGAGTCCTTCGAGTACAAGGTGGGAACAAGCAAGATTACTTATCAGTTGCGGCAGACGGTAGCACCGTCAGAATGATCACCGATCAGCAAAATGTAGGCGGCGCTCGAACTGATGTTTTCATTAAACGATCTGATCGACTTTCGCAAATAATTGCCAATTTTGGTGATGGCGATGACACACTAGC
>CAYTAW010000504.1:1513-2487 GCA_964435675.1 uncultured Bdellovibrionales bacterium | reverse complement strand
CCTACATACAGTAGCAAGCCGCTCAGCAACGCGACAAAAAGTGATTGCGCGAAAATGAGCGAGAATCCCATGCTCAAAAGAAAAATTCCTGGGACGTAATACGCGATCTGCGCACGAGAACTACGGTAGGTTTCTTCGGTTACTTGACGAATACGGGAGAACGCTCCCTTTAGTTGACCGACTGAACGAATGGTTTCGCTTTTATCTTTGATATTGCGTTCAGGCTCCATCCTTCAACCCTAACGCGATATATCTTGAATGTCCATGCCTCCTACTATGCAAAAAGCGGGATTTTGATAAGGCATTTTGTCTTGCTTTTTTTTTAACCTCATTGTCTCTTTATAGAGTATCCGCGGCTATGCAAATAATTCTAACTGAAAAGGGATAGCGTATGGATGTTCCTATAAATCTCAACTTTTGGATCCTCCAAAGCTTCGCTATGGGACTCACCGTTTTATTTATCCCTAAGTTAAAGCTGACCAGCATCTTTGGGGCGACTTTTATGGTTATCGCGCTCGCGTTGGTCAATTCTCACCTCTGGGACGCCGCGCTATTCTTTAGTGTTCCTAACTCATTGTCCGTACAAACTGGACTTCTGGTTATAAGCAACGGCATCATTTTTTGGATCTTAGTAAAACTTCTCCCCGGAATCGAAGTCAAGGGTGTGCTTCCCGCGATCGCCGCGCCGCTAATTTTTACCCTGACAAGCGTTGTACTTAGCCGTTACCTTGCGGACATCGACTTCATAGAACTGGGGAAAGAGGGGCTCGCGCAAATTGAAGGATATCGGGATTACTTCAAAGAGGGCAGCGAGCACGTTGCCAACAGCGCTGAAAAAGCGACCTCAGCAAAGTAACGCAGCGACGAATGCCCGCGCAGTGCGACTCAACTCAATCGGAAGGCATGGTAATTCGCGCCAGCAGGCGCTGGGTGGTTCTACTCGATCATGCTGATTGTCAGATTGAGGCACGAAG
>CAYTAW010000504.1:0-1503 GCA_964435675.1 uncultured Bdellovibrionales bacterium | reverse complement strand
CAATCGAACTGACCGTTGGCGACCGCGTTACGTATACTAAGGGCGACAGTGACTTCATTATACAAGACATACATCCGCGAACAAACCAACTTCAACGGCAAGACGCAGCCCGCAGCAAAATTTTTGCGGCAAATGTGGATTACCTATACATCGTGACCTGTGCGGGGGCCCTTTTTAACACAGCGTTCATCGATCGAGCGCTCATATCAGCGGCCGACCAGTCCATCCCTGTCGCACTCATCTTCAATAAAATCGACATCGAGCAGCCTCCCCCCCCGGAGCTCGACTATTATCGCCGAATTGGCGTCGAGGTTTTGCCTACCAGCGTGCGCACCGGCGCCGGCGTTGAGCAGTTAAAAGACGCGCTCAGTAAATCCGACTACTCGCTAGTGGTTTTCTGTGGGCTCTCAGGCGTCGGCAAAAGCTCGCTGCTCAATGCAATTGTTCCCGAAAGCCGGCGCGATGTCGCGGCGGTAAGTGAAAGGACGGGGCAAGGGAAACAAACGACAACTCAAGCAGAGGCTTTTCCGCTTAAACGAGGCGGACGCAGGGATCTACAAATCGTTGATCTTCCCGGCTTTAGCAAATTCGGCATGCTGCATATCGAGCTCAGCGAACTGAATCGTGTATTCCCCGAATTTAGGGAAGCCGCCCAGGAATGTGATTTTACGGACTGCTCACACCGCGAGGAGCCGAATTGTGGCGTAAAAAAACGCCTGGCGCTTGGGTTAATTGAGCAATTTCGATATAAAACGTACTTGGAGATTCGCGATGAAATCGAACGCGCTCGAAGTTACTAACCTTACTTGGAAGGACGTTCTTGGTGAAGAGCGCGCGCAGGACTATTTCAAAAAAATAACCGCCTATATCGAACAGGAGCGGAGCAAAGGGAAAGTTATTTTTCCGCCCAATAGCGAGATATTCAACGCTCTTTCTCTGACACCATTTGAAGATGTGCGCGTCGTAATTCTCGGTCAGGATCCATACCACGGGCCCGGTCAGGCCCACGGTCTTTCGTTTTCGGTCAAACCGGGTGTACCGTTCCCTCCTTCACTGCAAAACATCTTCAAGGAACTTCAGAGCGATTTAAATGTCCCACCGCCGCCGCATGGCTGTCTAGAAAAATGGGCGCGTCAAGGAGTGCTGCTGTTAAACGCCTCGCTTTCCGTGCAAAGCGGGCAGCCAATGTCGCACAGCAAGATAGGTTGGGAGCGCTTTACCGACGCGGTGATCAGCAAGTTGAATGAGTACCGCAGTGGCTTAATATTTTTCCTCTGGGGTTCTTTTGCTCAATCCAAAGCCGCGCTAATCGATTCATCACGCCACCACATCTTCAGCTCTCCGCACCCCTCGCCCCTTTCAGCGCACCGGGGATTTTTCGGATGCAAGCACTTTTCCCGTGCCAACCAAATTCTCGAGGAGCGTGGAGAATTGCCAATTGATTGGAGCGTAGACTAGGGGAAACGATCCCCCGCAGGCCGCAGACCGCCTTTAGTATTCGGC
>CAYTAW010000503.1:0-2500 GCA_964435675.1 uncultured Bdellovibrionales bacterium | reverse complement strand
AGGCACTGCCGTGCGCCAAGCCGATCTCACGCGGCGTCCCCGAAAGGCAAAGAAAGGGAAACTCGCGCGCTATTTTTCCCACGATAGAATCCTATTGCGGCAGCGCCAAGCGCCAGCTGCGATCGACTTCTTTGGCGAAGTCGACATAGAGCGTATCTTTCGGACCGCCGTAATCACCGGAATCAACCCGGGCAGCGTAAAAACTTAAATCCTTTGTGGCTGGGCCGTGAAGCACATGACCACCTATATCGTACTTGCTCTCCGAATAATCGGAGACAAATATTTGCCGATCGCCTTCCGTTACCAGGCGCAGCGGCGAGAGGTCGTACGAGCACAACGTGCTCATAACGGAAATACCCCGCTCATCTCGCGTGATGAAAACTTCCTTATCGGGCAAGAATGCCGTCTTTTGTCCTACCTCCACGATTTTGCCAATATTCAAAAAGCCGGGCGGGCGTTTCTTCTCGCACGCTGCAATCGAGCACACAAGAACCACGGCTGCTATAAACCGCAGCACGCGGAAAAGAATTTTATTTTTTGGAGCGCGCGCTACTGAACCCACGGAAGTTCATTCTCTAAACTGCGAATGAGATCCTTCATTTCGATATTTTCAGGAGCGAGCACGATACCTGCGCTGGCGCGTTCGGCGATACGGCCCAGCAGGCGCTCCTTCTCTACCTTATTGCTGACCTTCGGGAGGGACTTAACGCAGTCACCACCGATAACGTCTAGTCCATTGCCGAGAACACTCTTATCCTCGGAAATAATCAATAAGCGGTGCCCGTTAATTACCACAGGAGCTAATTTCTTTCCGACGCATGGGGCAAATAATCTGTTCATACTATGACCTTTAATCACTCGCTGGCCGACTTTCAATAGTAAAAATCAGCGGCTGAGCCCGCTCCGTAAATACCTTGATTAACACGTCATTCTCATCAGTTTTCCGGGCAACTGCATACCGGTAATCCTTTCCGCCAACCGCGCTGCATCGATATACCGCTTGAGATCCAGTCCGGTGGATATTCCGCTCGCCTCGAAAAGCTCAATTAAATCCTCAGTCACAATATTGCCGCTCGCTCCCTTGGCAAACGGGCAGCCACCCATCCCGCCTACCGAGGACTCGAAAATGCGCACACCCTCGAGATAGCCGGCGTACGCATTGGCCAATCCCGCGCCGCGCGTGTCATGAAGATGAAGTGAAATCTCATGGGCAGGAAAGCGCTCTTTAACCACCGAAACCGTTCGCCGCACCTGATCGGGAGTAGCTATGCCCACGGTATCAGCCAGCGAAATTTCCTTTAACGTCGCACCGCTCCGCTCAATCTCACGCAAAAGCGGCGTGAGCACGTCAACCACGCGCTGGGAATTGAACCGCCCCTCATTTGAATAGCCGAACGCCGCGGAGATCATCACGCCGTGGAGCGACTTGCCGTATTGGTCGAACAGATCAATCCAGGCGCGAATGCTAGCAATAACTTCCTCTGCGCTCGTATTATTATTGGATTTCAAAAACTCGGCGCTCGCCGCGCTATAGATCCACCCCTTATTATCTAAACGCCGAGTTAATTCAGCGCGCTCAAAACCGCGCTGGTTCAAATATAATCCAAAATAGTGCACACCTTCTTTGCGGCGGTAGCGCCCGGCTATCTCCTCAGCATCCGCCATCTGCGGAACGCGATCCGAGCGCACAAACGACGCAATCTCCATCTCGCGGATTCCCGTTTCAGAGAGCGCGTCAATTAAGGCGATCTTATCGGCTGTGGGAATTACGCGCGCAATCGTTTGAAACCCTTCGCGCGGACCGACTTCGCGGATTAAAATTGATTCGCTCACCGTGAATCCGTTAAATGAACTTCCCTAGTGCTCTGCAAAAAGGCATCGCCCCAAATTCTCCTTCACAAACGCTGCGAAAGATCCGCTGTGTCCATCTGTTTAGAAATTCTAGGACACAGCGCCAAAAATGAGCGATGATCGTAACTTAAAGCATTCCCAGAGCGAGAACAACAGTATTAGAGTTCTTGTATGAAGGACATATTTCTCAAACTCTTGAAGAAAACACCGGTCGGGGACGCGCCGAACTACGGCACGGTCGTCGAAGCGCTCGAGCGCGTCCGTCAAATTATTCCTCCGTCCCCCGTCACGCACTCGCTGCCATTTTCCGAAGCGCTGGGACGCGACGTAATGTTCAAATGGGAGAATAAATTTAAGACCGGATCTTTTAAGGAGCGCGGCGCGATCAACATGCTGCTCTCAATGTCAAAGGAAGAGCGCGCCCAGGGCGTTTGCGCGGCGAGCGCCGGAAATCACGCGCTCGCACTGAGTTATCACGCGCAGCAGCTTGGCACGCCCTGCACAATCGTCATGCCAAAGCACGCTCCGCTCGTCAAAATTCAATCGACCAAAAACCGCGGAGCCCAAGTAATTCTTGAGGGGGAGACCTTTCAAGACGCCTATCTTGCGGCCCAACAACTGGCGAGCGAAAGGAAGCTCCTCTTTGTTC
>CAYTAW010000502.1:0-2500 GCA_964435675.1 uncultured Bdellovibrionales bacterium | reverse complement strand
GTCTATGAAAGCTTAAAACTGACTCTGGCGATGCACCAGTCGGAGAACCTCGATTATATGCTCGCTCGCCTACTCGCGTTTTGCCGCGAATACTGCCCGGGAATCGCTTTTTCCAAGGGGTTGGATGATCCCGATGAACCGGCAATCTGGGCGCGCTCATTGAGCGGCGAGCTGACGCTCTGGGTCGAAATCGGGTCGCCAAGTGTAGATAAAATCCATCGCGCCAGTAAGACCGGCGCGCGAACCGCAATATATACGCACCGTAATCCGAAAATTACGCTGCAAAATTTATCAGCGAAGGAGATCTATCAAGCCGAAAAGATCGCGCTCTACGCGTTCTCTCCAACGTTTTTGAGCGACCTCGGATCAGAAATCGAGAAACGCTCAAAGATCAATTTGACAATTAGCGAGAATACGCTCTATCTCGAAATAAACGGTCGAAATTTAAGCTGCGAAATTGAAGAGTTCGCGTTGAGATAAAATCAAGAACGAACAAACAAAGCGCGGATTCTGAGATGAGTTTTATCCGACTAATATCCAAGATTAGGCGAGAGCCACCGCTCGACTTCCTCAAGTGGCATTCCCTTTCTTTTGGCATAATCGACAACCTGATCACGGTCGATCTTGCCCACGTTGAAATAACGTGAATCTGGGTGTGAGAAATAGAAACCGGAGACGCTGCTGGCTGGGGTCATCGCATAACTTTCGGTAATCGAGAGCCCGATCGCCTCCTTTACCTTGAGTAGCTCCCAAATTTTTCCTTTCTCCGTGTGATCGGGGCACGCTGGATACCCTGGTGCCGGCCGGATGCCGCGGTATTCCTCTTTTATGAGCTGTTCCCGCGTCAACTTTTCGTTTGTTCCATAACCCCAGATTGCGCGCACCTCTTTATGCATGTATTCAGCCAGCGCCTCGGCGAACCGATCGCCAAGCGCTTTGACGACGATTGATTGGTAATCGTCGCGCACCGACTCGAACTGCTTCGCGAACTGATCAACACCGTGACAGACAACGGCGAAAGCGCCGATGTAATCCTGAACCGAGCTTCCGATAGGCGAGATAAAATCAGCGAGAGAAAAATAATTGAGCCCCTGGCGTTCTCGCTGCTGCCGAAGAAAACAGAGCTTCTCGATTGGCTCGCGCGCCTCCAGCGCCGGGTATACGAGCACATCATCGCCGTCCGAGCGCGCCGGCCAAATGCCGACTACGGCTTTTAACGTAAAGCGCTTTTCACGGATGATGCGTTCGAGCATTTTCTCGGCTTCGAGATAAATCTCCTTGGCCTGCGCCCCGTACTTCGCGTTCTCGAATATCTGCGGATAGCTGCCCTTTAAATCCCAAGTCCAAAAGTAGGGCGACCAATCGATATATCCTGCCACGTCACGCAGATCGACATCTTCAAATGTGCGTACTCCGGTAAACGTCGGCGTTTCGGCTCCGTGCTCTCTGTAGGGTAAGGCTCCCCTCTTCGCCTCCTCGAAGGACACGAACGCGAGCTCCTTATTGCCGGCGGCAAAAATCTTTCGCTGCTCTTCCTGATCTCTCTTTAATTCGGCGATGTAATTCTCTCTGCGCTCCTCGCTAATCAGATTTGCGCAGACTTCAACTGCAAGCGACGCGTCGGCCACGTGCGCCACCGCGCCCGAGTAGTGCGGCGCGAGTTTAATCGAGGTGTGGGGACGCGAGGTCGTCGCGCCACCAATCAGCACCGGCGTGTTCACGCCGTGACGCTCGAATTCCTTTAAGTTAAAAGCCATCTCGTCGAGGGACGGGGTAATCAGTCCGCTCATACCGATCAGATCGGCACGATGCTCGCGCGCCGCTTTCAAAATATCTTGGAAGGCGACCATTACACCGAGGTCTATTACCCGGTAACCGTTGCACGCAAGCACGACACCGACGATGTTTTTCCCGATATCGTGAACATCTCCCTTGACTGTGGCAATAACAAAGGTTTTCTGCTGTGTTTCGGTGTTCGTAGCGGCAGCCGCGGCTTTTTCCGCCTCCATAAACGGTTCGAGATAGGCGACCGCCTTCTTCATCACGCGCGCGCTCTTTACCACCTGTGGCAAGAACATTTTACCGGCGCCGAAGAGTTCACCGACGATCTTCATTCCGTCCATTAACGGACCTTCGATAACTTTGAGCGGAGTCTTTAACTCGATGCGCGCCTCTTCGGTGTCCGTTTCGATGAACTCTACAATTCCCTTCACCAGCGCGTGGCTCATTCGTTCTCCGAGGGGCAGCTTGCGCCAGGCGAGCTCGGCATCGCGATCTTTCTCGGTCGACTGCCCCTTGAACTGCTCGGCATACTCCACGAGTTCTTCAGTGGCTCCAGCATGACGGTTGAGAATTACATCCTCGACCTTCTTCAACAGAGTGGGCTCGATCTCTTCATATACTTCGAGCATACCGGCATTGACGATTCCCATATCAAGACCGGCCTTGATTGCGTGATAGAGGAACACCGCATGCATCGCTTCACGGACCGGATTATTGC
>CAYTAW010000501.1:0-2503 GCA_964435675.1 uncultured Bdellovibrionales bacterium | reverse complement strand
ATGAAGAGCGATCCCGTGCGAAAGAGCGTGTGTTTTCCTTTCGCTCCCGTTTCGGCGAGTGGGATCCAAAGAATCAGCGTCCGGAGTTATGGCATTTATATAATGGCAAGATTCACAAAGGGGAATCCATTCGCGTTTTCCCGCTCTCAAATTGGACCGAAAGCGATGTCTGGCGCTACATTGAGCGCGAACAAATACCGATCGTACCGTTGTATTTCGCCAAGAAGCGCGCGGTTATCGCGCGCGGGGATCAGATAATTCCGCTCGAAGAAGGATACCAACCGCAGCCCGGCGAAAAAGTCGAAGAAATTCTTTGCCGCTTTCGTTCGCTCGGCTGCCACTATTGCACGGGAGCAATTCGCTCAGCCGCCTCTACTGTTTCGGAAATCATTGAAGAGATGTTTACCCTGAGAACCTCCGAGCGATCGACGCGCATTATCGATCATGATTCAGACGGATCTATGGAAACCAAAAAACGCGAGGGGTACTTCTAATGTCCGCATCTGCAGCGAACCTAGCCGATCAAAGAGAGGAACGTGGATTGCTTCGCTTTTCAACAGCCGGCAGCGTCGACGATGGAAAATCAACGCTCGTAGGACGCCTTCTGCACGACTCTAAGAATCTCCTCGACGATCAAACGGAAGCGCTCAAAAAAGCCTCAGAGAAGCACGCCGGCAAAGGAGCTTTCTCGCTCGCACTTGTAACCGACGGTCTTCGGGCCGAACGCGAGCAAGGAATTACTATCGACGTCGCCTATCGCTATTTTGCGACGCAAAAAAGGCGCTTTATTCTGGCCGACTCTCCGGGTCACGAACAGTACACGCGAAATATGGCTACCGGCGCGTCGACTGCCGATCTCACTATCGTCTTGGTGGACGCATCCAAGGGCGTACTTACTCAAACCAAGAGGCATTCATTCATTAGCTCGCTTCTCGGTGTGCCCCGTATTTTGGTCGCCGTAAATAAAATGGACTTGGTTAATTTCTCGGAAGAAGTGTTTGAGAAGATTCGCCGCGACTATCTCGAATTCTCGACTAAGTTAACAACGAAGGATATCCGATTCATACCGGTTGCGGCCATGCTCGGTGATAATGTCGTTGAACGCTCGAAGAACATGGATTGGTACAAGGGCGAACCGCTGCTCGAATACCTTGAAAACGTGTACACGGGTGGAGATCGCAACCGCGTCGATTTCCGTTATCCGGTGCAACTTATCATTCGCGGCAAAGGGACCTACCGCGGCTATGCCGGACAGATCGCCTCAGGAACCATCCGCGTGGGCGAAGAGGTCGTGGTGCTGCCCTCGATGCGGCACAGCACCGTAAAGAATATCGAATACTATCCCGACCAAAATCTCGAAAGCGCATCGACTCCGCAGTCCGTAGTGCTGACCCTTAACGATCAGATTGATATTTCGCGCGGAGACATGATTGCGCGCGCGGGCAATGTTCCACGCATCCAGACGCAGCTCGAAGCAATCGTCGTTTGGATGGGCGAAGCCCCGCTCGACGTGAAGAAGCAGTACATACTCATGCACACCTCCCGCACGACCAAAGGATATGTCGACGCTATACGCTATCGCATCGACGTAAATACCCTGAGCCGTCTCGAAGCAGCCCCGCTGCATATGAACGAAATTGGCAGACTCTCGCTCACCGCATCAACACCGCTCTTTTTCGACACCTACGATCGCAACCGAACGACCGGCTCGTTCATAGTAGTGGACTCCGAGTCTTTCTTGACCGTTGGTGCCGGCATGCTAATCGATGCGCATCCCGATGAGGAAGCAAAAAATACGGCCAATACGCGTAATCTTCATTACGAGAGCGGAAAGGTTACGCGCGCGGAACGAGAAAGCAAGGTGCAGCGTAAAGCCCTGACGCTTTGGTGTACGGGTCTCTCCGGGTCGGGCAAATCAACGATTGCGCGGGAAGTGGAGAAGCAGCTTTTCGATGCGGGAGTTTCAGTCTATCGCCTTGACGGAGACAACCTTCGCAGCGGCTTGAATGCCGATCTCGGCTTTGGAAATCGCGATCGCGCCGAAAACATCCGCCGCGCCGCCCACGTCGCGCGCCTGTTGAATGAAGCCGGCGTCACGGTGCTCTGCTCCTTCATTTCACCGTTTCATAAAGATCGCGAATCAGCGCGCTTGATAATCGGCGAAGACAATTTCCTGGAAATATACTTAGCAACACCTCTTGCCGCCTGCGAGGAGCGGGATCCGCACGGACTTTACGCGCAGGCGCGCTCAGGACAGATTAAAGAATTTACTGGAATTAATTCTCCCTACGAGCCACCCGCGAACCCCGATCTGTCATTGCGAACGGATCACATTTCTGTTGAAGATGCGGTGAAGGCGGTTATGCAATTGGTAAATAAGAGGGGCCAACTAAAAAGCTCTTAGATTTTGAATATCAGAGTCCCGGCCGGCCAGAGGAGTCTTCGTCCGAGCTTCAATCAGTATGAAGTACGCGCTTTCGGTTCAGAAGGCCGATATCAACAC
>CAYTAW010000500.1:0-2508 GCA_964435675.1 uncultured Bdellovibrionales bacterium | reverse complement strand
GAAATAACCAGTAATGACGAGAGCGCGGCGCCCCAGCCAATCCAACCATCGGGCGTGCTGCGAATAATTCCCCATAGAAAACCATTTAGCCGCTGAAACTGCCTGCTCCCCTCATCTGAGTCCACCGTTGCGCGCACCGCATCCATCAGAGAGATATAACACTTCTCTATCCCCGCGAAATGCTCACGAAACTGATCAAAAACCGTTCCGGGCTCCCGGGATTCAGCGCTCGGTTCATCTCTCAACAGATGCGCAAGGGGCTGGCTGCGCATCCAGTCCTCCAACTGCATGAGAAACAGCGCTAAATGGTTGTGAATTTCTGGCGCGGTCGTGCGGTCAGCCAAGGTCAGCACGGCCGCGATTGCGTCAAATTCTCCGGTGGTATAGTCGGCTGGGAATAATTTGATCTTCTCAGTAAATATCGATTCTGGTTCAGGTTTAGTATATTCATTGAGAACCCCATCGATAAAACTCTGCAGCTCTACCGCGACATGATCGTACCTATACGACCTCAGTTCGCGATCGGTCGCCTTTCCAAAAACCGATTGCGGAGAAAACGCGGCGCGCACGCCCTCAAGGGCCGCGCAGAAATCTCGCGACCGGCTTTGACTACCTCCTATCAGCGAAATCAAAATATCAGCCGTGCCGAAGACTCCGTTAAGTAATGAACCCATCGCAGCCTCTGAGCCGATAATCGGATGTTGGGCAATCTCGCTAGATAACTCTCCAACCATTCGTAAACAGCGGAATGCCCGATCGACCGCTTCTCGCTCAGGACTCAGCAAGCGTTGGCACTCTTCGAGCGCAAACAGCAGGCCGCCGCAGAATATCACCCGCTCCGTAGCCGAGGACTCTGCGGCGCATCCCTGCCGAAATTTCTGAATAAGCTCACCGCGACACGCAGAACACGTTTCAACGGTATCGAGCGATCTAAGGACGATGTGGGTAATTCTCACAAGTGGAAGCTGTAAATCCAGATCGCTTGGCAATGGATCATGAGCCGGCCCGGAGGACCCAGATATGTTAGGTAGAGTTTTTTCGTCATTCCTGGAATCAGGATCGAGCATTTTTGTGAACCGCCAACACCAACTCGCAAAGAGGAGCCCTTTTATACTATTGGCGCAGACAGCCAGAGACAAGAAAATTCAAGCGCCCCATATCCAAATTGGACATAGATCTTGGAAAAAACAATAACATTAGCAAATTCAGATACTTACATACTTCCTTCATTTTCAGCGTTACGCGAAACCTTCGGCTGCCAGTGCCCGATTATTTCTAGAGGGCCGTGCGGACACACAAGTCCGCAGTGAATACTGCCTAATCCACCATAGCTAATTTTTTACAATGATATTTTCTCCAAAAAAGGTAATACGAAAACTTATCTACGAAAGTGCGTCTATTGCCTTTCCAGTGCGGTGTCTTGTGTGCGAGCGTCCGATGCCGGTTACATTCTCGAACACAGGAGCACGGCGGCTGAGCTCCGCCTATGTGTGCTTTCACTGTATGCCCATTTTGGAAATGGCACCGCCAAGCAGGCGCTGCTATTCGTGTTTTGCGTGCATGACCCTGCCTGAGGTCAGCTCGCGGGACGCCACCTTGTGCGCTCTGTGCGCGGAGCTCCAATCGCCTCTATTCCGGCAGCGCTATCTTTGGGAATATACCGGCAAAGCGCGAGACCTGATCATCGCCATGAAATTTAAGCCAAGCATCGCGCTGGCGCGGATGATAGCTGAGCTGCTCGCGGTAAATCTCCCGCGCCTCTTTAACTATAAATATGGCTGGGAAGCGATTATCCCGATGCCCAGCACCCCCCGAAACTATCGCAAGCGACTGTTTAATCCGGCCCGAGAAATCGCTGAGCACCTGGCGCAGACGTTGGGCATTCCGTGCCGCTCTGATATGCTCCAGCACAGCTCGCAAAATGTGAGTCAGGCGTCACAGAAAGCGCTCGCAAGATTAGAGCATGCTCGACGATCTATAGTGTTGAACCGCGCCGACGAGCGGCTTTCACACGCGTTACTCGTGGACGACGTAGTCACCAGCGGCGCCACCAGCTCCGTCGCCGCATATCTTCTGACCGCGGCCGGGATTCCGGTCTTCGACTTGCTCTCTGTGGCACGCTCGCCACGATGGCAATCATTGCGCCGTCTAATCGCCAGCCCTTCCCAGGCGCAAAGGGCTCGCTGTTAATATGCTCACGTTTATGTTAAAAGAGTTGGGCAAAATGAGCGATAAAAAAGACGGCTTTTCCGGCCAAAAAATCGACGAGCATCGTTGTGCCTCATCCTTTCTCGACCTCGTGAAAGTGGTAGCGCGGCTGCGTAACCCGGACGGCGGATGCCCCTGGGATCTTGAGCAAACACACGAGACATTAAAGCAGTATTTAATTGAAGAATCCTACGAGGTAATCGAGGCCATCGACTCTTTTCCTGGAAACGATCCTGATCGCGGGAAGCTAGCCGAAGAACTCGGCGACGTCTTACTGCAAGTCGTGCTGCACAGTCAAAT
>CAYTAW010000499.1:0-2533 GCA_964435675.1 uncultured Bdellovibrionales bacterium | reverse complement strand
TCCTAGCTCATCGCGCTACATTCCTGTTCGAATCGGTATAAATACCGGAAATAAACCGAAAATTAGGGCTCCAAATTATTCGGTTTTATTCCCTGATTCCTCGGGCCACAAACCTTTATTGTCGGCGCGTGGAAGATTGATGTCTGGATTCTCCCGCAGATAGACGACCTCGAGCAGGTTTGCTTTGAAATCGGCGCAGGTAATCGTGGTAGTATGATCGTACTTTTTCCCGTCAACCAAAAAGCGGTAACTTACCCTGGTCTCGCATGAGCTTCGCGAAAGATAATTTTTGTGAGAGGTGATGTCCGCAAGGATGAGCCGGCGGTCCTCACGAGGCGCAAACAACAAGGCATGACGTCTGGCTCTGTCGCTACCGCGTGAAAGAAATACTGCGATCGAAGCAATTGCAATAAGCACTAGTAGGACGACTATGTTGAGCGAGGTACGCATCATAAGGTGAAAAGGCCTTTATCTCCATATTAGTACCCACACTCTATATCGGACGCAATATGCAACTCCTTCGTCCCCTGTTCAACTTTCAATGGGGACAGGGTAGGTTTGCGCAACGCAGTGACGCGGCGCTTTGTAATCGCCGCTTCCCTTGGTTCGGAATCTAAGTTCTTCCGGGAAAACCGCGTGTCGAAACTTACCGCCTTTTTGTCGCTCGAAAAATTCAATAACAGCGGTAACTCCTTTTTCATTGCTAATCGGTAATGCTTCACCGGTTTTGTTGTCTGGCACGACCTGAATTAATCCCGCCTCGACAAGTTTTTCGATTTCCGCAATCACGCGGGGGCTGCGGTGTAAACTGACCCGCCCCGTATAAAACCAGTTACCGGCGTTCGGCACCGGGACATCCGTATCGGGATAAAAATCGGGATATCGCTGCTTCGTGAAAACGGATTGATACTCTCCATCCACTTGGCGTACGGCGAATATTACGACGTCTTCTTCAGTGTTCGGTTTCAATTTGAAAATACCAGATGGTCGGGCAGGGGATTGGCCGAATGTTAAGGCATTTCTGCCAAGTACGGCTGCGGTATCATTTGCCACCCAGCCTTCGACCTTATATTCGATGCGTCGCTCGAGCCAATTGTCGGGCGTGATATCCCGCATGAATTCAGCGGAAACTAACGGGCCATTACCGCCGCGTGCGACGGGTAAATTGCGCCAATGTTCCGCTCTTTCACCGTAGGGGATATCGTGAAGCTCACGCCCGTTATGGTAGAGGATATCGTAAATTACGAATGACGGCTCTGGAATCTCTCCATTAGAGATCATTGCACGCGTTGTTCCCGGATCGCGGGTTGGACCAAATCGGGCAATCATCAAATTGAAGTCCTCATGCCATGGATCTTCCTTCTTGAAGATTACGGCCTCGCCTTTCAAGATAGTCCCAACCCCAAACGAAGTTCTCTCAAGCGCGGCGAGCTGCGGAGCAAAGAATTCCGAGACGATATTATTCGAGAGCGTATATGCCTCCCATCCATAGGTATGGCGCACAAGTGTGACGCCCATACCGTCGTATTTTCGGGTATATGCGAGCCGATCGGCGTCGTGAAGCTTGCGCAATTCTTTTTCTGAAACCGATGAGCGCGGCTTAGGAGTAAGCAGCGTCGGTGGGAATGGTCTGCTGAAGTCGATCTCAAGAACCGCAGCCTCGACGAACTTTCCACCGACAAGCTCGCCGAACCCTTTTTGCCGCTGAACGTGAATTAATCGCTCTACTTCTCGCAGGCATGCATCGGGAGCGGAAACATAGGTGCGGCTTCCCGGCTTACCGTGTGCGCCCGGTCTTTTGATTTCATCCTCGCTCACCTCTCCATCGCCCTGGCGCCGGCGAACGCGATAGCTTTCGCCATCTGGCTCAACGGAAATGGCCCAGTATTTTTCGGTTTTACCGCTGCCGCGTTGAAATTCTCGCCATGACGGCTCGAAGTCGGGAAACGTAGCGTGCGCAAATTGCGCCGCTGATAACGAAGCCGAATTGCGGGAAGCGATTGAAGTCGGGAGTGATGCCGCGGCCATGAGGTACCTTAAAAACAAACTAACTAAACTAGCCGGTGGTGAGATTAGTTAAAATAATAAGATACGCGCAAAAGTCTATTAAAATGGCTTAGAAAAGTCGAAATAATGGGTTAAAATAGTAATTTATGACTTCGCTATTTCTGAAGTCACACGCGATATATATGGGGATCCGAGGTGATCGATCCATCTTAGCGGAGCCGACCAGACGCGAATATGGCCCGTCTCATTTTCCAGCATCTTAATGATCGCGATACGGTGAGATTGCGCCTTTCCCCGTCCAGTATTCAGCTTATCGATCCCGCGCCGGCCAGTTTCGCAATATACATTTTTGCCAAGCCGACATACAGTAAATTCCCATCGGATAAAAGTCGATTCAATAGGATCGAAGATGATAAAAAGAATTCAAGGTATCGTAGTCGCCTTAGCAGTCGCGGTCAGTCAGCTTCCGGCAATCGTAGTCGCCGATGAAGATAAAGAATGGGTAATTAAAGTTCCGGCCCATACG
>CAYTAW010000498.1:0-2547 GCA_964435675.1 uncultured Bdellovibrionales bacterium | reverse complement strand
GAGTGTGTGTGTCGTACAGGAGGATACCCAACCCGAGCCATAATTCCACAGAGCTACTGATGCCCTAACTTGGTATTAAGCAAACGACGTGCCACCATAGATATGCCGTTAAATCGCCTCTGAGCGGGCATATAGTCGATTTAAGGAGTATTTTTTGCCCAGCTAGGAATTTTTACTACCGGCAATATCGTTCACTGGGTGTCAATTATTAGACACTGTTCAGTCACCAGTCACGAGGTCGGCGAAGTTTTCCACAGGCTGATTAAGCGTAGAATTTTATTTTTTAACGTCTCAATCCTTTTGATTTTTAACCGGTGACTATGGTAATCGAATAACTCGTTTTTTGGTTTTGTTTTCTGTTTGCTTCGTTCATGGATAAAGAAACTTTTTTTCAACGTTTGGGCGCGCTCTTGCAAAAGAGCCGCAAGGCGCAGCGTCTCTACTCGAGCATGGGGCGTGTTTCATCCGATAGTTCACCTTATTCCGAAGCGCAGATAGAAGAATGGCGAAATATTTCCGCTGATATTCTCCGCCAGCTTTCGGCGGTAATGGAGCGTCCGCACTCCAAGACGCTCGTTTCCGATGTTGTCGCGATTCGCGATAATTTTTACCACGTGTGGCGAAGCTCAGAGAGTTCCCTTCACCGCGTGCAGCGCGACTTGGTGAGTTCGTCAGAGCGCGGCGATTTTATCAAGGCAGTTTCGTTGGCTGAAGAAGCTGTTGTTCTGAAGGCGAGAGTGCAGGCAGCCCACGCCGCTCACCATGAATTTAGTGAGATCTTACGCAACTCAAGAGTCGTCCATAGTCCGATTGAGCTGACAAGTGAGCAGATATTGCCGTTTGAGCAGGATTATGACCCCAGCGATTTTGACAAACTCAATGAGGTTATCGAGAGAAGAGCTCAACGTGCCGGATCGCGACAGGGCGAACTAATTGATGGCGAAGAAGTTCGCCCGATGGCGAAGGTTATACCGCTGCGACGTGCGTAGCCCCCGCTGTCAGCATCCGCAAGATATTCCGCAGGATTTCGCAAGCAGCATTCGGCCCACTAACTGAAAGCCGACTGTTAATACTGAAAACTAATTCTGAAAAGCTAATTCTGAAAACCCGATTATCGAAACTCTGATTATGGTTTTGGGGTGCTCAGTCCAAGTACCTGCGAAACGTGCTCACGCTCTTCGTCGGCGACCCAGAGGCAGCAGCCGAATTTTCCTTCGATTGCCATTGCGTCTACGGCGCGGAGATTAATCCCGTCGTCGGCAAGCTGTTTGAGGATGTCGACAAGGGCCCCTGTTTTATCGGTGCCTTCTAGGTGAAAGCAGATACCCTCGTGAAACTCCCAGCCCGCATTTTTCGCGGTCTTAATAAAGTTCGCAGGATTGCGTGGAAGCACCGTTATCTCAGCCTCGCGCCCGTGAGTCGGGAAGCCCCAAATCCCTGAGCAGTCGACTTTCTCTTCCATAAGAGTCGCGTTAACGCGCGCGAGCTGGCCAGCCTGATCGAGTGAGTGAATTACGAAATAGCGTTCACGAGTGATCTTCATAGCGGCAGTTTAGCGACTTTTGCCTAAAAGTGAAATTACAATTAAGCGCACTGGGTAATGGAGTCGTCCCGGAGGTGCGGGTGGGTAGATAGCTATCGATGGCGCTATGGAATGGCTGGTAAAGGGTATTACATCAGGGGCGCAGCACAATTTTACCAAATTGTTCGCCCGCTTCCATTCTCTTGAACTGATGAATTCCGTTTTCGAGCGAATCGACGCAGTCGATTACCGGCGAGATTCTATGGGTGTCCATGAACTGCATGACCGAGGCGAGATCGTCCTTATTCCCCATGGTTGAGCCGATAATTGAAATTTGCTTTCCAAAAATGAACCGGTTATCGATGGTCACAGAGTGTCCGCTCGTGTTTCCGACGGTAACGAGTTTTCCACCGCGCTTCAATGCCCGCAACGACTGCGGATAGGTTGCTTGTCCGACATTGTCGATGACGATATCAACGCCTGCGCCACCGCTAAGGGACACTATCTCTTTTGACCATTCGGGAGTGTCGCGATAACAGATTGCATGGTGCGCACCGAGTGATAACGCGCGCGAGCATTTTTCCGGAGAACCGCCCAGAGCGAGCACGGTAGCGCCGTAGGCGCGCGCAAGTTGGATCGCCAGTGAATTTACGCCGCCGCCGCTGCCGACAACTAGTACGGATTCGCCCGGCTTTAGGAGCGCGCGGTGCATCAGCATGCGCCAACACGTAATGCCAACCAAAATTCGTGCCGCGAGAGATTCATCCGATAGTGCGTCAGGTGCGCGCACGAGATTAGCAACCGGGACCGAGACGAACTGCGCCAATCCTCCGGCGCGATGCTCGCCGATAATTTGGTAGTGCGGGCTCATGCTCTCTTCACCGCGCGTTACCCATTCGTCTTGACGCAGAGCAACGCCGGGATTTATGAATACACGGTCGCCCGTTTTAAAGGGAGAGGATCCATTAATTCCTGCAATTTCACCAACGATATCGCTGCCGCCGATGTGAGGGAGGGGAAGGCGC
>CAYTAW010000497.1:0-2552 GCA_964435675.1 uncultured Bdellovibrionales bacterium | reverse complement strand
CGATATACCGTTCGCGAATGTTGTTGGTAGAAATGAGGGCCTTATTTACCGGAGGAGCTTTTTCGCCCGCCAGCTTCAGACAGCGTTTTTTAAGGTCTTGGATCTCTTCTCCTGAAAGTGTGTGTGTGCCAATGCACATCTTGAAACCGTTCATATCGGAGGGGTTGTGGCTGCCGGTCACTTGGATGCCGCCGGCCAATTTGCGATCGAAGATAGAGAAATAAAGTTGCGGCGTCGGTCCGGTCCCCGTCAGTTGAACGCTAAGACCCTCAGTGGAAAGGCCCTCGGCTAGGGCTTGCGCGTATCCGGGCGATGTCAAGCGGCAGTCGTTGCCGACGGCGATAGTGCCCGTTCCCCTCTCTTTAACGAGCGAGCCGTAGGCTCGTCCGAGCAAAAAGGCAAACTCGTCGTTCAAATCCTTATCGACAATTCCGCGGATATCGTACTCACGGAAGATCTGTTCGTTAATCTTCATATATTCTCCAAGGTTTAAATTTTCTTATCGACTGAGTGCAGCTTGTAAAGCTCGGTTGTGAAGAATTCCGTCATTTTTGATTCCATCTTTTTTTGGCGAAGCATCGCGCGCACCTGTTCTCGCTGCTCCTGGCTCGGCGCCGAGAGCGACTCGGTCTCTTCTTCGTCTGCCGGTTCACTCCGATCTTCGAGCATGAACAGATGCAGGCCCTGATCGGTTTTCACCATGTCGCTAATGTCACCGACTTCGAGTGCGTTAACCGTTTCGGCGATCTCTGGGCTGAGATCGCTCTCGGATAGCGCGCCGAGTGAGCCGCCGTCATCGCGCTCGGGGCTCTCTGAATACATGCGCGCCAGGTCGTCGAATTTTTCGCCTTCTTCGAGCTTGGCGCGAACTTCAGCGAGCAGCTTCTCCGAATCTTCTTCGTCATGGAGTTGGCTACTGATAACTATTTGCCGTAGGGTTACAACTGTGCCAGTTTGCTTTTTAGAATCACCGCGCTGCTCCTTTATAGCGGTATCGACTTCAGCGTCGCTGACCGCGGAAGACCCGCGGCTCAGGGCAGCGGCGAGTTTCGATTTCAAGATGTCCGATTTTACCTGCTCGCGGTATTCGGCTTCTGAATGATTTTCGCGCTTCAGCGCTTCGATAAATTCTTCTCGGGACATATTGTTGCGTTTGGAAACTTCCTCGAGATACTCGTTTATCTCGTTTTCGAATACCGCCAGCTTTCTTTGTTGAGCCTCAACTTCAATCAAACGGCTAAGGATGAGCGCGTCGAGGACACGCGCGAATTCCGGATCGCTCGATGCCTCTGCGGGCGAAAGGCGTCGCGGCGGGCTCAGGTGCTTTTCGACCTCGCTCAATGTTATAGGTGTGTCGTCAATGCTCGCGACTATCGAATCGAGAAAGATTTCCTCAGCCAATACCGATGCTGCGGGCGACAAATTGATGGCTAAAACAGCGGTCAAAAACAGATTACGCATACGGGCAAAACAATACCGTGAACAAAACGGAAAGTAAAAAGGGATAATATAAAGCCGGTTAGTGTAACTAATGATATCTCTATGGCTGTTTGCGCAAGAACTGCGAATCCGCTATTATCGAGCAAACCGCAATTTGGTAGAGTCTCCGTGTTAGCATCACTTCGAATTCTTATAGTAACTGCGTTTCTTTCATGCATCATGCATGCAAAGGCGCACGTACATGAGCTCGATGAAGATCATCGTCATGATACGGGGTGCGTCGTCTGCAATCTTGCAGCCACACCACTAATTGAATCAACTTCATTTGCGGCTCCCGTCCTCAAGCCAATCTTCTCTCAGCTCTTCGTTTCACCGATCATTTCTTTTCTTCACATTCCAAAACGCGAGCTGGTTGTAGGCTGGTCAGCGCTGTCCCCGCCCCGTTTCTAGCGTTTTTTCACTCTGTTCTCTACTGCATATAGCTCGATGCCAAACGCCATGCGTTTGATGGCCTGCAATGCAGTGCACTGTATCAATTAGATTTTAGGATTTTATAATGAAAATTGCATTCGTCGGCAAAGGCGGAAGTGGCAAAACCACAGTTGCAACTACTTTTGCCAAATACTTAGTTTCTCGTAAGCAACGCGTTGCATTTATCGATGCTGACCTTAATGCGCATGCCGGATCATTTCTTGATCCCGAATTCGAGTGTCCAGAAGATAAATGGCTCTCGTCTCCTGAATCGATAAAGGATATTCGCTCCCATTTGCGGGGTTCTAATCCTCTTATTCCAGATCTTAAATCATTTGTGAAAACTACACCTCCAGGCCCTGGTTCGAATCGATTTGATATCAGAAATGACACAGATCCGATTCTTTCTCGGTTCGCTCAGAAGGCATCCGACGTGCCGCTGTTGGTGGTAGGAACGTACGATGGGAGCGCTGTTGGGACATCGTGCTACCATAACAATTTAGCTATTTTAGAAAACCTTCTCTCCCACGCAGAAGACTCCGGCTCATGGCTAATTGTCGATATGGTTGCGGGGATCGATATTTTTGCAAATACGCTACATGCGCAGTTTGATGCAATTGTAATTGTGGTCGAGCCTTCTC
>CAYTAW010000496.1:0-2558 GCA_964435675.1 uncultured Bdellovibrionales bacterium | reverse complement strand
TACGCCTCAAACGTTGCGCACCTACGTTAATCAATTAAAAATACTATAAGTTTCACCAAGCTTAGTGTTCCGACCCAGCCCCAACCACAAAAAACCAACCAGTGTTAGTAAATTACCCTGCTGGTGACATGGGTGCGTAGTCGCCGCTACGGTGACGCTTCAGATAGACTGCCATAATCGAAATAGCTGCCGGCGTAATTCCGGGGATGCGCAGCGCCTGACCGAGCGATCCGGGACGGTGCTTTTTGAGCTTTTCTCTGAATTCGATTCGCAAACTCGGGATGCCATCATAGTTAAAATCGGCCGGTATTGTTTCATCTTCGAGTTTTTTGAGTTTCTGGACATCCTCTTCTTGACGTTCAAGATAGCCACGGAACTTGAGCTCGATTTCGAGCGCGGCCACGAGGTCCGCAGGGAGCGATTCACTAAACGGAAAGTGTTCGAGGATTTGCGCCAGTGAAAGCTCAGGGCGACGCACCAAGTCGGCGATTTTTATGCTGTCTTTAAGCGGCGCGCTGCCTAATCCAGCCAACCACTGATTGTTCTCTTGATTCGGTTTAAGGCGCGTTTTCATACTCCATGCGCGCAACTTTTCGAACGCGGCGCTCCTCTTTTGGAAAGCCTCTATGAACGGCTCACTCAAAAGTCCGATCTTCATTGCACGGGGCGAAAGGCGTAGCGCAGCATTATCTTCACGTAATATTAAGCGGTACTCGGCGCGAGAGGTGAACATGCGATACGGCTCGTCGACTCCGGTGGTGGTCAAATCATCTACCATTACACCTATATAAGAGTCGCCGCGACAAAGAATGAGCGCTTCTCGTCCCAGAATCTTGAGTGCAGCGTTTGCGCCCGCCACCAACCCCTGACCGGCAGCCTCTTCGTATCCGGAGGTTCCATTGATCTGACCGGCGAGATAGAGCCCGGGGACTCTCTTCGTCTCAAGCGTCGCATGCAGTGAGCGCGGATCAACAAAATCGTACTCGACCGCGTATCCAGGCTGGAGAATCTCGACGTTTTCAAGACCTGGAATCATACGCACGAATCGCTCCTGCACATCACGGGGCAGACTGGTCGAGATGCCGTTCGGATAGACGACATCACTCTCGTACCCCTCGGGCTCGAGAAAGATGTTGTGGCTCTTTTTATCCGCGAAGCGAAATACCTTATCTTCAAGCGATGGACAGTACCGCGGCCCACCCGACTTTATCTGGCCATTGAACATCGGGCTGCGTTCGCGATTTTCACGAATTAACTGATGAATCTCTTCCGTGGTGTTGGTTATCCAGCACGGAATCTGCTCCTGCGTGATTCGTTCAGTAACCATAGAAAAGGGAATTGGCGTTTCATCGCCCGGCTGAAATTTAAGGCGCGAAAAATCGATGCTCGAGCGGCGCAGCCGCGGCGGTGTGCCGGTCTTAAGGCGACCAAGCGGCAATCCGAGCCCCCGCAACGCATCACTTAGCGAATTAGACGCTTGCTCACCAATACGTCCGCCGCAAGTCTGCGACTCGCCGGTATGCATTAAGCCGCGAAGAAAAGTCCCCGTCGTTACTACGATCGCCTGGCACTCAATCGCTCTTCCGTCAGCCAATTCGAGCGCCGAAACTCGCCCATCCTCAATCCGGAATTTGCTGGCCTCGCCCTCAATGATATGTAAGTTCGGTTGCGCTTCAACAAAGCGCCGTACCCAATTCTTGTAGAGCGTTCGATCGGCCTGGGCACGAGAAGCGCGCACCGAGTGACCTTTGCTTGAATTTAAAATACGAAATTGTATTCCGGTCGCGTCAATCGCCTGTCCCATTACGCCGCCGAGGGCGTCAACTTCGCGAACAAGGTGACCTTTTCCGGTGCCACCGATGGCCGGATTGCAGGACATTTGTCCGATTCCATCGCGAGTGAAGGTCACAAGAGCCGTCTCGACACCGAGACGCGCAGCGGCGCACGCCGCCTCTACGCCTGCGTGACCACCACCGATAACGACGACCTTTACTTTCATTAAGCCTTTGAAATCTAAAGACAATAGCCTTACGGCTCTATTAAAAGGTTGATATTACTATACAATCAGAGTTATCCACAATATCGCCGCAGATTTATTTTACTGTAACAAACGATGTTCGCAGAAAAAGTTGGGGTTACTTTCTGCACTAACCCCCGGGAACCGCTCATTTGCCCCTTTTTGCCCCACCCACCCAAAACTTTTAATTGGGAGCAGTTCTGCTGTTTTCCGGGATCTTATGTTACGAGGCTGCCTGTAACCATAGCAACGCCTCTGCCCCGCCCGCGGATTTATTTAGGGAAAGGGACGAGGGCCAGAATTGGAACATTTATGGAATTAGCTAGGCACATGTTCAGTAGACGGTTCAAATTGAACCGGCGCGATCCTCTGCGCTTATTCCGCCAACGCGCTCTCCGCGCCCATGGATTGCAGGCCGCAAGCCAGGCGCTCGATTCAACTGCCTCGATTGCCAGCCTGACGACAGTGCTCGTTACCGCGATTGTCGTCCTAGGCTTAATAGTCGGTTCGAGCAACATCCCGAAGATCCGCGGCTTTACCC
>CAYTAW010000495.1:0-2569 GCA_964435675.1 uncultured Bdellovibrionales bacterium | reverse complement strand
CCCTCAAGTTCACTACCGCTTTTTTTCAAGCGGGCGTGAAGTGATCAACTTACCCCCGCGCGCTTCCTCGATTGAGCGTGCCAAAGAGCTTTTTACCGGCGCAACGATTACGGTACAGGAGAAAATTGAACATTTTGCTATCGAAGGACTCGTTTCGCACCCCTCGATGGCAGAGGGGGACAGCAGCTCGTTTATTCTCCTCATTAACGGACGGCTAGTCAGCGACCGTATGGTTGCGCGCGCTGTGCGCGAGGGCTTCGACTCTACGCTCAAAGCCCATGAGTATCCCGTGGGCTTTTTATCTCTAACCATCGCGCCGCACCTGGTCGACGTGAATGTACATCCTCAGAAATCGGAAGTACGCTTTATCGCGCCTCAATCAATTTTTTCTTTAGTGCGCTCAGTGGTTCGTCACGGAGTGATGCGCTTTTCTCAGTCGCTACCGCAGCACGTTCTTATTCGCAGCTCTCAAGAGATACCGACCGCAGTTCAAAGCGCGGCGTCCGAACCGATGGGCGAAACGCCCGTGTTACAATTGTCACCGTATCGGCAGCCGGCGCCAGTTTTTCGGTCAAATGCTCCGCTATTCACCGCGCAGATTGAGACTAACCGGGAAGGGGCCGCCGTCAGAGTGCCGCTAACAGATCTGCGGTTCATCGGACAAGCGTTTAAGTGCTACCTTTTCGCCGAATACGGCGAGCAGCTATTTGTCGTCGACATGCACGCCGCTCATGAGCGCATTATGTTCAACCGCATACGAAAGGAACGCCAAGCGCACGCTCCAAGCGCGCAGCCGCTTCTCCTGCCGCAGACCCTCTCGCTTTCCGAATATCACACCGCGCGCATTATTGAATGTGGCGAACAACTTGAGGAGCTCGGCTTCAGGTTTGCGGAGAACGGGGGGGCAATTGAAGTTACTCAGGTGCCATCAATTCTCTCGTCTTCAGATATCGCCTCGCTGTTCCGTGAAATTGGCGACCTGCCCGAAGAGTCATCGAGCAGCGGCGTTTTAACAGAGAAGATAGACCACATAATAGCACGCCGTGCCTGCCATGCGAGCGTCCGCTCCGGACGCGAACTGGAAAAAGAAGAGGTGTACGCGCTTTTCAAGCAGATGGATCAGGAGGAGCTTGCCAACGCGTGTCCGCATGGAAGGCCCGTTGTGGTCACCTTCGCGCAGGCGGAGATTGAGCAGTGGTTCGGCCGCGACCGTTAACCTAGTATATGAACGCTCCCGTAATCATAGCCGGACCGACAGCTAGCGGAAAAAGTGCGTTAGCGCTCGGCGTTGCTGAGCGGTTAAATGGGGAGATTATCTCGTGCGACTCGGTTCAGGTTTATCGGGGCTTCGATATCGGGGCCGCAAAGCCCACGAAGTCTGAACAAGTTCGAGTGCCGCACCATTTGATCGATTGCTGCGCGGCAGATGATCAATACCACGCGGCTCGATTTCGTGATGATGCGCTGCGATGCGTCGCGGAAATCAGCGCGAGAGCAAAGCTGCCGATCATCGCTGGAGGCACCACATTGTATCTCTCTGCGCTCCTCAGCGGTCTGTCTGAGTATCCCGAAAGCGATCCGTACATGCGCGAAAAGCTTCAGGCGATGGCGGCTGATGAGCGTTATGCGCTGCTTCAGCTGCGTAATCCCGAACGCGCCCAAAAGCTTCATCCGAACGATACGTTGCGCGTTGTTCGCGCGCTAGAGCTTTCGTACCAGCTGGAGACTCCGAACCGTGTGGACCGCGCTAATAGCAAAACGTTAACCGCCGCCTTGGTGGTCAATCTGTGTGTGCCAAATGATATCTTGAGAGATCGCATCCGGCTACGTACCACGCAAATGATTGAGCACGGCCTGATTGACGAGGTGCGCCGGCTACGCGCCTCCAAACCGCGGAATGCACCGGCGTTTTCATCGGTGGGATATTTGGAGGCCTTGCAATTTCTCGACCAACAGATCGATACCGAGGAACTCTCGCAGAAGATCAGCGCCGCAACCGCGCGACTCGCCAAGCGCCAGCGAACGTTCTGGCGGAACGAGCCGGGGAAGCGGGGCTGGAGAGTGTTTCCCGGCGAGGCCATGCATGAGGGCGCCGTGCTCCGTTTCAATGATCAAGTCGCGGGTACGCGCGCTAAAGGCGTTCAGAAGGGCTTCACTGCGTTTCTCCGCGGCCAGGCGCAGCTGCTCGATGAGATTTCAGACCGTCTGGCGCGACCGCTCACGGAGATTGAGGTGTGGCACGTCGCTCTAAGGGAAATCGTAGGAGAAGAGGCACGGCTCCCCGATTAACTTACTTGCGAAAGCGTAAAGCTGGTGGTATCCTAAATGACGGTCTGCAAATAACCTTTAATTGCGTTCCTGAGAGGACGCAAAGGCGAAACGATGAATCATTCCTTGAATGCCGGTCGCGCGCGCGCCCCGGTCTCTAAGAGACAGCCTGGCGCCTGTAACTTTCGCAATTACCATTGTCCATCGTTTATTATTCCATCTTTATTTATATCATCTTCAATTTGGTTATTCAGTCACTCGGCCTGTTATTGGGTTAACTGCTTTTTGTTTAGCGCTATCT
>CAYTAW010000494.1:440-2577 GCA_964435675.1 uncultured Bdellovibrionales bacterium | reverse complement strand
CCTCCGGACCTTGGAAAACGAGCTTGAATTGCGCGACGCGTTCTTGAATTTCTGTCATTTCTCAGCCCACCGCCGATGCAAAAGGAAACTTTTGCATCAATTTATCGAACGATTACTACAAAGATTTTCGTTCGTACTTCACCCACATTTAATGAACCCCACTGCATAAGACACTGGATATGTCCGCGATTAGCGAAAACCAAATTGCCGGCGTCATTGCATGGCGACTTTCTCCACTACTAGATGTCGACCGATACCGCGAGCTGCTTAAGTTGCTGAAACAACCGGGATTGCTGTTTGATAACCGTAACGAAATAGCGGACTTACCGGAATTGGCGCGAAAGCTCCAATCCTCTGCATTTCGAAAGGAGGTGAGCGCTCAAATTTCCGCCTGGAAACAGAAGGGAATAGGGGTGGTTGTATATGGCGACGACCTATATCCGGACGATCTCCGTGAGATTGCCGATCCGCCCCTATTGTTAACTTACCGAGGGCAGTGGAAGCGCGAGCGATTTGCAAATCCGCGTCTCTCAATCGTTGGAGCGCGCCGAGCGGACACAGATGGAGTGGAGATAGCGCACTGCTTTGCGAAGACAGTAGCTGAGGGCGGTGCAACGGTTGTGAGCGGACTCGCCCTTGGCGTCGATGGCGCGGCGCACCGCGGAGCGCTTGCAGGCTACGCAGAGATAAGCGCCGCCCCGCCTACGATTGCGATTTTAGGTAATGGATTAACGCAGATTTATCCCCGATCGCATACGCCGCTCGCTAAAGACATTCTCGATCGCGGCGGAATACTGATTAGTCAATTCGATCCAGACGAGCCTGCGTACCCGGTTAATTTTCTCAATCGAAACCGCTTAATTGCCGCGCTTTCAATTGGCACGCTCGTCGTGCAAGCATCAGAAAAGAGCGGTTCGCTCGTTACCGCGCGGAACGCTCTGGAGTATGGGAAAGAATTATTTATAGTCCCCGGTTCGATCAAAGATCCGCGCTACTCCGGATCGAATAAGATGCTGCAGCATGGGGCGCATCTCGTAATCAATCCGGATGATCTTTTTGAGCTCATTCCTGACTTGAATAAGCCGACTGGATCGCCGAGATCCGGCGCCGCCGTCGCTCCGCAATATCGGTGGCTCATCGAGTGCCTCGAGGGGGTCGAAGCCGAATCAATCGAAAACTTAATGCGTATATCTCCTCAGCCCGAGAGATTGTTCGAGCAGGTTTTGGCGTTAGAGCTCGAAGAGCGCATTGTCAGAAAGCCGGGAAATTTTGTCGCCTTAACAACCACTAGCCGCTTAAAAAAGCCAAGTAATACCGCTTAATTGACACAGACTGCGAGTTTTATTACTGTGTGGGGTCTCATTTGTGGTGGCTGTAGCTCATCCTCCTCCGCGACTTCGTCGCTTCGGCGGATTGAGGTTTTTTGGTCACCATAGGTATGAGATTTTCATTTTCGAGTGGTGGCTGTAGCTCAGTTGGTAGAGCCCCGGATTGTGGTTCCGGTTGTCGCGGGTTCGAGCCCCGTCAGCCACCCCATTACGAAATTTTCTTAGTAATCTTGCCTCTCCGAATTCGAACTTGCTCTAAGATAGTCGGCGCTTAAATCCGGCATAACATCTTTGAATGTTTGAATAGGTTGTTGATGAATGGCAGAAATTAAGCTCGTTGCTTTCGATGTGTTTGGCACCATTGCGGATGGCAATGCTCATCCTGGCCCATATGCTCGTATTGTAGAAGAATTAGGTGTAGATGGCCGTCAGCTTTCCAACACGGCTCAAACCAAGAATTTGGAAGTTGGCGCCTTAATAGATCTACTTGCACCTTCACAACCCGCTGACCTAAGGCGTGCTACCGAAAAACGGGTGCTGGCTGATCTTGAAAAAGATGTAGCTCAGATCTTTCTGTTTCCTGAAACAGTGTCGGTTTTATCGGCGCTTAATTCCCGTGGTGTTCAAACGGCCCTAGTGTCAAATCTCGCCCCTCCCTACGCACAACCAATCAAATCTTTGCTTCAGGGGCATGGCATTTTGCCAGAAGTTTGTATTTGGTCATTTGAAGTCGGTGCGAAGAAACCAGACTTTGAAATCTATAGGCAACTTTTTGAAAAATCTCATTGTGCTCCGCAGGAAATCCTGTT
>CAYTAW010000494.1:0-430 GCA_964435675.1 uncultured Bdellovibrionales bacterium | reverse complement strand
GCCTCGTCCGGTTGAAGTTCTTTCAGCCAATCGGGGACTTCATCGGCGGCGGCGAAGGGTTCTTCGTCACTCTCGTCGAACCAACTCGAGGGCTGCGCCTCGCCGGGAGTGGGCAGGCCCCGCAGGAAATCCTGTTCATCGGAGACAAGGCGGATAGAGACCTGCGTCCTCCACGTGAATTGGGCTGCACTTCTCGTCTTATAGCACGTCCCAGCGATTGGCATTATTCCAAAGCCATTGCGGGTATTGCTGCTGAAGATCGTATAGAAGACCTGCGCGATATTTTCTCGGTGTTAAATCTCACGCCAGGACTGGAGCATGGTAGCTTAGGACGCGAGGCCTCTGCGGGAATTGATACCGGTAAACGGGTAGATCGACCGATCGAGCCATAAAACGTGGATGCTGTTTGGATGCCGAGAAAAATTAATCC
>CAYTAW010000493.1:0-2606 GCA_964435675.1 uncultured Bdellovibrionales bacterium | reverse complement strand
CATCAACGCGGTACAGCCAAGTCCATCGATCGCCGCAGGCAGATCTGCGCCTGCGCTATTACGATAGATCTGGCCGGCCAAAGAAAATCCGCTCTCCGCCGCATCGAAGTCAGCTTGCCGCAATGCGATTACCGCATGGTCTATCAAAGCATTCGCCTGAATCTGTTCATCCAACCCCGGCACGCGCCACGCTCCGCACGAACTAATACAAAGAATCGCGACCACCAAGAATACGGTTTTACATTTCGTTATCCTACTGAACACAGGCAAGCTCTCCCGCCGCAGCAAACAATTCATTTTCGCCGGGACCAAGTTGAAAAATTGCTGTCATTTCCAGCGCGACTAAGCCCGGCACCTCTTCAAATGCGAATACGGCCCGGTTGATTCCGCGCGTTCGAAACGCGTCGGCAAGAAGCGCTCGCGAACCGCGGCTGACAATCAGCGGGCGGCTAGTAGGGCTCTCCTCCGCAAATTCAATCACGCGCGCCAATAAATCATGATCGACACTTTTCTGGCCCCGTTCAGCTTGCGAGAACATCAGGTCGACTAAAGGATCGACGCCAATCACCTCTAATACCCCCCCACCCGAAATGAATCGACTGACTATCTGCCGCCCTAACGCAATGCGCACTTCCTCTAAATAGTGACGCTCATGAGCAGCGCGCGATGAGGACTCGGCAATTGCTTGAAGGATGACGTCTAAATTTCGGATCGAAATTCCATCACGAACGAGCGCCCTCAGTATTACCGTGAGCTGCGTCACTGTAATAATCGCGGGAATTATTGCCGCCGCTTGTTCGACCGACTCGGCACTTTCGAGAACGCGCCGCGTATGCATATCGTCGATTAGGTCCACTCGATTCGCGACAATCGCCTCGCGCACGCGCTGCGAAAGCAAGACGATCCAGCCTTCCGCGTTGCTGCTAAGCGCTATTCGGGCTATTTCCGAGCCGCGCAGCAATACAATTGCACAAGAATCCTCGACAGGCGTCTTTTCCGTGGGTTTTATTACGTCAATTCGGGTTAGCAAAATACCAAACTCATCGAAGAGGTCTTGCCGCAGCGAATCGATCGCCGCTTTGATTATCGTCGCTGCATCATTTGAGCCACCATGCGCAAGCACTTCGCTCCAATTCGATAAATGCAGCGAGATCGCGAGAACGGGATGCGATCGAGGCCGAAACTCCGCTGCCTCCGAATGAAGGGAAACCGGCCTTTCTTTTTTACTGCGACACAAAAGAAGTGCAATGCCTACGAGCAGAAAGGGAAACGCCGGCATCCCAGGAAGAAAGCCAAGCAGTAACGCAACGGCGCCAATAATTCCGCGAACCATCTCTCCCTGGCCGATTTGCGCGAGCAATTCGTGAACGACTGAGGAATTCTCATTTCGCGCTACCTTTGTGACAATGATCCCCGCGGTAAGAGAATTCAAGAGCGCGGGAATTTGAGATACCAGCCCGTCACCTACGGTCAACGTGACGAATTTCTGCACCGCCGCAGCCACAGTAAGCTCGTCGACGAACACTCCGACGCAAATCCCACCTGTTATGTTAATCGCCACTATTACCAACCCAGCGATTGCGTCGCCCTTGACGAATTTCATCGCTCCGTCGAGCGCACCATAAAACCGCGACTCGACCTGCAGCTCTTCGCGCTTCTCGCGCGCTCGGGTGATGTCGATCAATCCAGAACGGACATCGGCATCCACAGACATCTGTTTTCCTGGCAGGGCGTCAAGCGTAAACCGCGCAGCAACTTCGGCAATGCGCTCTGCACCCTTAGCAATCACAATGAACTGGATCAGGGTAATTATTAAAAAAACAACCAATCCAACGGCCAGGCTGCCGCCAATAACCACCGAGCCGAAAGCCGCAACCACTTGCCCAGCTTCGCCGCCACTCAAAATAAGGCGGGTCGTCGAAATATTGAGAGTTAATCGATAGAGGGTGGCAAGCAGAAGAATCGTCGGAAGGGCCGACAATTTCAACGGGTCGTTCACCGAAAGTGCGCTGAGCAATAGCGCGACCGCTAGCAGTAAGTTGATGATCAACAAAACATCGAGCAATACCGTGGGTAGCGGCAGCATCATTCCGATGATCATCGCCACTACCGCAAGCGGTACGATTATTTCTCGAATTTTAAACATACGACCACGCCGCTATCCCGTCCGGATGTTACGTACTGCTGCCATCTGCGTTTCATGGCGTGATTTCTCGATGTTCGAGAACATACTGACAAGCTGCATCTGCTGCTGCACTTCCATCTGCTTATTGAGAAGTTCCGCATATTGGCTGTCCACCCCCGGAAATACGGTGGCTCCAGAAACCGAATTGGCAACAGCGCTGAGCGCAGCCTTGAATGGCGCCGCAGCACCATTTTTCGGTTCCGGAATAAAGCGCCCTAATCCATGACTGATAATCTGCGCACCACCTTGTACGATTGCCGCAACTGTATTTATTCCGTTCATAGGCCTCCCCGTCCATCCGCTGTTCACCGTAAATATAGTTCGTCAATTACGCGCAAAAGTTTCCCGTCGTGCCAAATTTATTTGAAATTTCAACTGTGCCGTTTCTATCAATGGTGAAAACTGCCGCCTCTGGGCAGCT
>CAYTAW010000492.1:0-2641 GCA_964435675.1 uncultured Bdellovibrionales bacterium | reverse complement strand
CATCTACGCCAAATACGGCGAGCCATTTTTCGCTCGTGAGCATATAGCAGTACGATCGGTTGATGGATTGATGGCTCTTTAAATTACCGGAACGGTAGTGGCAGACGCCGCAGTCAGCAGTCCGCATGCGGCAAAACCTTATTGAAATTAGTAAAAATAGTGGCCGACGGGGCTTAGGTGAATTGAAGGAGAACCGGCAGAAGCCTGCCGCTCTTCTTTTAATGAACTTCCATCGAAGGATCCGGAACTTCTTCCGGTAATCCCTGGGTAGCGACGATCTTATTCATACCGTCGAGCGCTGCCGTCTTGTAGGCTTGCGACAAAGTCGGGTAATTGAATACGGCCTGAGTCAGATAATCAATTCCACCATTGAAGGCCATAACCGTTTGACCGATATGGATTAATTCTGATGCGCAATCGCCGATAATGTGAACACCGAGCAACTGAAGCGTACTGCGATGAAAAAGAAGCTTTAACACACCGGAATCTTCACCAATGATTCTACCTCGTTCGATTTCGGATAGGCGCGCAATTCCCGTTTCGTATGGAATTTTGGCCTCGCTCAAATCTTTCTCGGTCTTTCCAATCATTGCGATTTCCGGAATCGTGTAGACGCCGTACGGGAGCTGCAAATCCGATGCTTGATCATATAGTCCCAAAGCGTGACAGGCTGCGCGACGCCCTTGCTCCATCGATGTGGATGCAAGTGCTGGATGACCTATAACATCACCGACTGCGTACACATTGGGTACTGCCGTCTGGTAATGCTGATTGACTTTAATAATTCCACGCTCGGAGTATTGTATTCCAACGGCCTCGAGATTTAATCCTTCAGTGTTACCAACGCGTCCCGCCGACACAAGCAGGACATCCGAAACAATGCGCTTGCCACTTTCGAGATATGTTACCGCTCTTCCATCGGGTGAGCGCATGCAGCGTACCACTTTGTCGCTGACAATGATGGTTGTTTTCTGCTCACGCAGTCTGAACGAGAGCGCTTCAATCAATTCTTGATCGAGGAAGCTCAAAATGCTCGAGCGCGCTTCGACGATAGTAACCTTTAGACCAAGCGCCGAGAACATCGATCCGTATTCGCAGCCGATCACACCGCCCCCGACCACAGTCAGGGTAGTAGGCATTTTTTTCAGATGAAGTATGCCGTCAGAGTCGACGATTACCTCATCGTCAAATTCGAAACTTGAGGGGCGCCACGGACGCGTGCCCGTTGCGATCACTATGCTCTCGGTTGAAAGCACCATTTCACGGTTGCCGTTTCTCACACGCACGTGGTGCGCATCGTCCAGCGATCCATATCCGTGAATAACTTCGACTCCGTTGCGAATCAATTGCGAACGGATCGTTTGCTCGATATCGGTGATAATGTTGTCCGAGCGGCCGGTCAGGTCGGACATGTCGACATTGTGCTTGACGCGATATGCGCGTCCGTAATGGCTTCTCTCTCTGTAGCCTGAAAGGTGCAATATCGCTTCCCGAAACGACTTACTGGGAATCGTTCCATCATGCAAACAGACGCCGCCCACGAGGCAATTAGCGTCAATAAGCGCGGTCTTGCGGCGCAGCTTGGAAGCCTGGATAGCAGCTTTTTGACCGCCAGGGCCGCTGCCAATAACCACCATGTCATATTCGTATTTCTCTGCCATAAACGATTTATCGGATAAAAAATCCACTTAGCTTAAGCCCTTTCTGAAAAGCTGGTGATTTCCGAAGCTGAGCAGTATATTAGGTAAAAATACCTTTGATAAAGGATACTTATGAACTCACAACAGCTTCTTACTCAGCTCGTGGAAATGGGCAATTTCATTATTTCCAGCTATTTAAAAGATTTGACTGACGAGGAGGTGGCCATGCGCCCTGTACCCGAAGCGAACACTATCGCTTGGCAGCTTGGACATTTAATCAATTCGACTAACGGAATTCTGAGCGCCATCGATCCCCAGATTGCCCCACCTCTTCCGGAGGGCTTTCAAGAGCGCTACTCAAAGCATACAACGGCAGTCAACGATCCCGCTCAGCTCGACAAAAAAGCGGTCTATCTCGATCTATTCTCCAAGCAGAAGAGCGCGGCGTGTCAGCTTATTGAGCGCATGAGTGAATCCGATCTCGACAAGCCCGCACCAGAATCAATGCGAAGTTATGCTCCGACCTACGGCGCAATGCTGCATTTGTGCGGTACGCATTTAATGTTGCATGCGGGACAGATAGTCGTGCTTCGACGTAAACTAGGGAAGCCGATTGTAATGTAGGACGGTCGGTTACATTGGTCTTCGGTCAACAGTAACTGGTCGAGATGCAATCATTTGCAATCTTCCGCATTTGTTTTTGCAACCGTTACCTGTTGACTGATGGCCAATGACCCTGGCCGGATTTTCACTCCGCCTCATCCAACAACTCTTCCCCACTCCCACCGCGATATTCGTTCAACTTATTACGCAGCGTGCGAATACTGATCCCCAGTAATTCAGCCGCTTGGGTTCGATTATTGCCGGTCGAACGTAACGTTTCGAAAATCAATTTCTTTTCCATTTCGTGGACCGTCATTCCACTCCGGATTACCAGCTCGTCAGCGCTTGACGATACGGAGTCCTCGACCGTACGCTCCACGCGCGCAGCGAGTGAATTG
>CAYTAW010000491.1:0-2653 GCA_964435675.1 uncultured Bdellovibrionales bacterium | reverse complement strand
GCATGCGCTCTTAGCTCAGCTGGATAGAGCATCTGACTACGAATCAGAAGGTCGTGTGTTCGAATCACTCAGGGTGCGCCATTACTTTCCTTTCAACTACTCGAATAATTCGTAGCCCTTGGTCTATAACGGTAGTCCTTATGGGAGGCTATGCCGGCAAATGATATCACCAGAATTGCTGAATGGGTTAATGGATCAAGCGTTGCGCGAGGCTCAAAAAGCGGCGGCAATTGGAGAGGTTCCGGTAGGCGCTGTATTTTATTACGAAGATCGCGTCATCGCGTCCGCACACAATTTAGTCGAGACCAACCACGATGCCTCGGCGCACGCCGAAATACTAGTTATGCGAGAGGCGGCGAAAGTAATTGGCGATTGGCGGCTGGAAAAGGGAATTCTTTGCGTCACGCTCGAGCCATGCACAATGTGCGGCGGCGCGATTCGGCTCTCGCGCGTGGGAACCGTTGTTTTCGGAGCTCGCGACCCGCGCTTGGGGGCAGTAGGGTCACTCTATGATGTGTGCCAAGATCCCCGACTCGGCGCGCTTCCGCGCGTTCTTAGCGGCGTTAAAGAGCGCGAATGCGGCGACTTGCTCAGCTCATTCTTCGCGGCGCTCCGGTAATCGGGATATACGTATTACCATAAATCACGCACCGGGATAGGCAAACTGCCACGAGTTCCGCTGTACTTCAAAAAATCATTACTCTGGCTTCAGCAAACAAAAACTGAAAACAGGAGGAGTATCGATGGCTATTGCAGCGGTTCTTGAACGCCCCTCGAGTTCGCTCGCCGCAGAAAATTTTACGGCTCGAGACTCCGCGCCAAACCACGAGTACCAATTTCCGGTGGCGTTAGAGCAACGCCACTATCTCAGCGGCGGGAAAATCTTAGAATGGACTGGCGAAACGACCTCCGTATTCACACCTTTTCAAATCAACGGCGCCCCATTTCGCGTCGGAAGTTATCCGAAACTCGACGCAGTGCATGCGCTCGAAGCCGCGCAAAATGCTGCCAAAGCATACGATAACGGCCTTGGGAAATGGCCCTCGATGAGCGCTGAGGATCGAATAGACGCCGTCTCTCGTTTTTGCGATCGACTAAGCGCCGAGCGGGAGAAAATTTCAAATCTAATCATGCTAGAAACTGCAAAGCCGCTCGACGCCTGCTACAAAGAATTCGATCGAACAGTCGAATACATACAGCGCACACTCAGCGCATACCGCGACATGCGTCGTGAAGATGGCGCTGAACAAACCGTGAAAGGAGGGTTGGTTACGAGTATCGAGAGGACCCCGCTTGGCACCGTTCTCTGCCTTGGTCCTTTTAACTATCCCCTTAATGAGACGTTTACCAGCTTGATTCCATCGCTTCTGATGGGAAATACCGCCGTACTGAAGCCGGCGCGTTTCGGCGTCCTGCTATTCGAGCCGCTCCTTGAGGCCTTTCAAGAGTCGTTTCCGCCCGGGGTTGTTAACGTGATTTATGGCGATGGCGCTGAGGTAATCACTCCCATAATGAAATCGGGCAAGATCGATTGCCTGGCGTTTATCGGCTCAACCAAAATTTCCGACATAATTTCTGGCGCGCATCCTGAACCTCACCGTTTAACCAAGATATTAGGGCTCGCTGCACACAATCCCGCGATTGTTATGCACGGAACAAATCTCGATCGGATAATGCCCGAAGTAGAGGCGGGAAGCCTTACGTTCAATGGGCAACGCTGCACGACGCTGGCGCTGCATTACGTTCATGAGTCTTTGGCACAAGACTATGCGGAAAGACTCGCGGGACGGGTCGAAAAAATGAAAAGTGGCGAACCATGGGAGCCAGGCGTCAAATTGACAGCTCTCGCAGAAGGCGAGCCAAAAATAAGGTACCTTCATGAGTTAATCGAAGATGCCGTTGCCAAAGGCGCGCGCATCATCAATGAGCGCGGTGGTTCAGTACGCAATGGTATAATGACTCCGGCAGTGCTTTATCCGGTAGATTCATCCATGCGGATTTATCATGAAGAACAGTTCGGCCCGATTGTTCCGATCGTGCCGTTCACTGATTTGGGCTCAGTTATCGTCAGCATTTCCGAGTCGCGCTATGGACAACAGCTGAGCATATTCTCCGACGATCGCGCCGGAGCACGTGTTTTAGCCGGGATGACACGAAATTTGGTTAGCAGGGTAAATATAAACTCGCAATGTCAGCGCGGCCCCGACGAAGTCCCTTTCACGGGAAAGAAGGACTCCGGCCTTGGGGTACTCTCGATAATGGATGCGCTGAAAGCGTTCAGTACGCCAACCGTGATCAGTGAATCCGTCCCTCCGATGCAGTGAGACTGGCAGTCCGCTTTCGGAGGGCACGGGATTAACAATTTATCTGCTAGCATAATGCCCGGGGAAGCGCATACTATTTGCCACGATGAAACGGACGCTTTGCGCTGCAGTGAGTATATTGGCGAGTTCTTGGGGCTTGTTATCAGCCGACTTGCGCGCGGAATCTCGAGAAACAATTCTTAGTCAGCGTGATGTTGTTGCAACCGTGTACCTCTCGGGAGCTGAATGGGACAGCACGGGCCTACGAGAAATTCAACTGAGCTGGATTCCAACGGACATCGTTGAGCGCTGCTTAACGCTGCCGTTCAAAGAGTGTCAGCAGCTCGACC
>CAYTAW010000490.1:0-2659 GCA_964435675.1 uncultured Bdellovibrionales bacterium | reverse complement strand
GCTTTGACCGATGAAGAGCACGCCACCTTCATCGTTTCCGGCGGCACCGGCGTGCAGCAAGGTCATACCCCGTGCTTCGAGATGCCAGGCGAATAGTGCGCGTAGCGGCGCGGCACAAGACATCGGTTCGGCATGTTGATTGAGCCACGCGCACGCGCGTTGCGCTTCCGGTTCATAGTAAAAAAGTGCGGCAATACGCGCTCGGTCCACGTGCATTGAAATGAGCGCGCCGCTCTGTTTGAAAAAATAAATCGGTGAGGTATGCCTAATTGATGACAGGGTTCCGGGTGGTTGGATGAGTCTGTTTAGGTCGGCATGGAAGGGATGTGTACGATAGCCGCAAACCGTGATCGTCAAGCTCGGATTGAGAGACGGTTGCTGCGCATGGTGCGCGAGAGCCGGAAGATAAGTCGCTCGCAGTTGGCTATCAGAGAAGAGGACGCGTACCGGACACGCTGCGGGTTGGATTGTGATCGGGTCAGCACGATCCGGTACTTCATGCGCGCACCGAGAAAGAAAGGCGTGCAACATCGGACGCATATCACCGTGCAGCGTTTGGTCGTCTTCTAGCTTTGACACGTAATTCACCCTTTGAACTTAGGTGAAATAGCGTGTGGGCGATACTGCCGACAGTGGCCAGCCGAGCGCTCCCCTTGCCGCGCCTGTCGGAAATCTTTGCCAGTTTGTCACCGGATTGACTCGGAACGCTTGGAAATCAAGGGGCTGCGGAATTATTACTTGGTCTAAATAGCGGATATTGTTCACTTAAAAATCTAAGCGCTAAAGCTCTGGTAGAATCTGCCGATCTTTTTACTTGGCCCGGTTCGTGCTCCTTTTTTACGCTGCCAGCTCTCGTTCGGGGCGGCTGGATGGTGGAAGGAATCGGAAAACTTTGTGTGAGGAAGCGTGTTATGTCGAAAGATCTCAAGCCAAATGCATCAAACGAAGCTGAAGCATGTGAAATAATCGAATTGGCCGTTGAAGAGATCGAGCTTCTTACCAAAGCATTTTCATTAATCACTGACGCGCTTGCGGGAACCAATCCGCTTGAATCTGATCTTGAAGAGGTGGGAGCAAAAGCTCTCCTTCATTAAGCCACACCATACAGCGGAGTAAGGCCCCCGCTGTCGGAAGGCAGCATTCTGCGGTCCGCGTTCCACTCGGTCGATCATTTGCCGCGTAAGATATTGCTGGTCGGTTGAACGGTAAAAAGAGCAGACTGCCAATTGCGGGGGCACGCCACTAAATCCCCCAACCCAAAACTATACGGCAATCTCCAATCTAACTTGGTCATCGTGAGGTTTCACCGAAACCACTCGAACAGTTATCTGATCCCCCGGATGTAGCGGACGTTCGGTCCGGATTGGCAGCGTTAAATAAGTATCCTGAAGTTCAACGATCGGGTTTTTGAGATCGGTGCGAATGACCGTTGCGTTCAGAGAGGTTAAATTGCGGATGTTTTCCTCGAGGTAGCGCAGAAGCCAAAAACGCTTGCTCTCGCGCGAGACCTGATTTGCCTTGTTAAGCGGCTCTTCTAATTTGGCATTCCATTCGAACAATTCGTCTGCGCTATAGCGCTGTGCTCCGGACACGATTGCCTCGAGAAGTTGGCGCTGATTGAGGACATCGGCAAAGCGCCGAATCGGCGACGTGATCTGCGCATAGGCGTTTAATCCGAGGCTTGCGTGAAGCTGGGGGGTGCACGACGTGGTCGACTTTTTCAGCAGTGCTCGCAGCGCGTAGTCGCGCGCAGGTCCCTCTGGTATGCGCGGATCGATCTTCCGCCCACGATCGGGAGCGGGCTGACCACGGTAAATCAGTGGTAACCCCCGGTCGGCCGCATACCGTGCCATAAAGCCGTTAGCCAATACCATCATCTCTCCAACTAAGCTGCGCGCCGGGCTCTGCTCATCTATTTCGACTAGCGTCAGGCGTTTCGCCTCATCAATGACAACTGTGGCATCGCCTTTTTGCACCTTCACTGCTCCTGCCTCGATTCGCTCCTGCTCTTTTTCGGACGCGATATTGTACAGCAGAGATAGGTCATGATCGTCTCGTGCAAGCAGTTCATCGACTTCATCATACGTGAAACGTTGAGCAACTTTTATTAATGACAATGTGAGTGTGGCTGACAATACTGCCAGCCGCTGGTCTAATTCGAACAGGCAGCTTAGCGCCGGACGCACCTGGCCGACGCGAAGGCTAAATTTATCTTCGGCGAGTGAGGACGGCAGCATATTACTTGTCGTGTCCGGAGTGTATATGGATGTCGCCCGCAGCAGGGCTTCGTGTTCGAGTTCGCCGCCCTGTTCGAACAGTATCGCAACATTAGAAATATGAATGCCGAGCCGGTAGCCGTCGCGAGTCTGTTCGATTGAAAGCGCATCGTCCATATCTTTGGTGGAACTATCGTCTATAGTGCATACTCTCAGTTTGGTTAAATCGAGACAGTGAGCTCGATATTTTTCCGGCAGCTCTTCGATTGACTGCGGAACACGAAGCGCCGCGGCCTCGCGCTCTACCGCTTCGGGAAAAACGCGCCGCGGATTGTGGCGATAGATAGAAAGGTTCGTGTTCTTGGTAAAATGTCCGATGCGGCAGAGCACGTTGAACGCTCGTTCCTCAAGCGATCCAGGCAGCTCGATCTTCGTTTGATCGG
>CAYTAW010000489.1:0-2670 GCA_964435675.1 uncultured Bdellovibrionales bacterium | reverse complement strand
CGTCAGACCATTGAGGATTAATTTAACTAAGAAAGCGCGGTTGGGCTGACCGGCAAATAGCCGCCGCCTCACTCTTGAAATTGGCGTAGTGGCACTCGAGGTATGACGCCAACCGTGCTAGTAGCGGTGTAAAGCGTGAAAGCTTACTGCCACGATAATGATAAATCAAAGTCTTGCCATCTATGTACAGACGTGGACTAGCCCCTGATGCGCCATTCAATCCGTCGTATACATCCCGTGCGCTGCTGATTTTTCGGCTGTCGACGATGGTAAGACCTTCACGCGGAAGTTCGAGCTCTCCGGTTAAAAAATAATGAAGTAGTCGCGTAATTTCAGTGCGGATCGCATCTTCCTCTTGTTCGCACGAATCTGGCCGCTGCTGCAGCCGCATACGCTCTAAATTTATCTCCCTGAGGGGACGATTCCCGATTATCACTTCCTCTATCGTCTTTGCTTCACGCGGCAACTTAAATTCAATTAGACTCGAATCGTCGCGCCCTGGAACGATATCACTGAGATCAAGCGCTTTCATCACCTGAAATTGATGATAACACCGGAATGCTTTAATCATGTGATCGATCCGCAGCGGTGCGTTGATGAGTTGAGTTAACTTTCGAAAATAGTCTTCTTTGCTTGGTCCGCCCCATGGATGGAAATCTCCCTCCGGAAAGCCGACATCGTGCCATGCGGTAAGATTTGGCACGCCGAGTCGCGCCATCTCCAGCCCTATACTGCTCCAGCTCGTTAATCCTACATCGGCAAGCTCGACTAGGTCATAGCTTGATATGGGCGACTCAGGCCAAACAAAGCGGCAGCGCATAAACGGGCGATCAAAACTCTCACGCAACAGCGTCAAATGCTGGGATCCCACGGCATCTCGCTTATTCTTACCCTCACGAGGATGCACACGCACAATGAGCTGCAAATCAGTGCTCGATTCCACATACCGCGTGAGTTCCGTTAGCCATTCAATTTGATCGGCAAACGGCTTATTGATTAAGGGGAGCGGCTTTCCAAGCGCATCGAGCACGAGTCGATACGAGACGTCTTCATCGATACTGCTCGTAAATGCCACTAGTGTCTTGGTTCCATAGGAGAGTCCAAGATCGTGGAGAATTGTATTTTCAGTCAGAGTCTTTGCCGTTGAGTAAACGTGCGCACTCGTGCTTCCGCAACGGCTGATTACATCATCGGCAACTTTGGTGACCTGTTCGGGAGCGAGCGCTAAACCTTCCCATTTCGGCCAATCCTTCATTTGCGTACGGTGAGTAAACGGTCCCAGCTCGGACATGATTACGACTAACCGCCGATCGACGCCCATATGCGATGCCTGCGAAGTGGTAATCACCGGAATATTGTTTTTATATCCGGCGAACGCGGCTCCAATATTTGTCGCATATTCGTTAAAGCGCACGATCTGTGTAATGCCGCGCTCTTTTATCATTCTGTCCGCAGCAATGTAAGAACTTAAACAGCTATGAATATATAATATCCAGCCGGCGAGATTCGTTTGATCGATATTTTTAAAGTCACAAATCTTCGTCGCAAGAGTCAGATCGCGAGTAGTAATTTTACCGAATTCAATCCCATCATAGACGAATGTACTGAGATCGTCTTTTGCGTTGAACACGGACTCATGTATTTTATCGAGATCTTCTTGGTTTAAATAATCGCCGAGTGTTACGGCATCGAGACCATAGTGTGAAAGATACGAGAGTGAGTGCGTAATGCAATTATGGCAAACGTCCCGAATTCGGTCAGTACCCACTTCAAATGGGGCAGAAACCATGTCCTTGCTTGGACATCGGGTAAGGCTTCCATAACAACGCACGAAAAGCACCTCGTGCCCGAGCTCTTTAAGAGTCCGTCCCAAATTGCACTGACACGCAATGTGCGGAGCGACGAGCGCTTCGGGCGTGAAAAATAGTACGCGGCCTTTCTGCATCTAAATCTAAGACTTTTTAAAATACCGTTGCTAGGATGTTTTGACGTTCCAATCCCCCCAAGCGGTTCGTTTTTCAGGCTCGGCGATTTTCTGATTCGCAGTCCTTTTAGCTGCTTGTGAGCATCTAAAGTTAAAACTATACTTAAGCAGTACTAACCCATTATTTTTATTATAAATTTTCTTGCGCCTGGATCATCCCCTTCATGCAATATTGTAGCCGATGCGTATATCCGGATATTGCAGTTAACCTTGTTCGCGATGACGAGGGAGTTTGCAGCGCTTGCCGGACCGCTGAAGAACTACTAAAAATCTCGCCGGAACAGTGGGCTCTTCGCGAAAAAAAATTCCTACAACTCCTTGAAGAAGGCAGGGCGCGAAGTCAAGGTGGATACGACTGCATTATTCCCGTGGGCGGCGGCAAGGACAGCTATTTCCAAGCGCACCTGGTAAAATCATATGGGTTCAACCCCCTTTTGGTGACCTATCACGGATTCAACTATCTCCCCGAGGGTCAGAAGAATCTCGATCGCATGCGTGAGACGCTCAATCTCGATCACATAGTCTTTGGGCCAAGCGTTTCGACCCTGATCAAGCTCAACCGCATCTGCTTCAAAAAGATGGGAGATATGAATTGGCACAATCACGCCGGTATCAATATCTTTCCGATGATCGCCGCCGCTAAGCTAAAGATCCCCCTCGTTATCTGGGGGGAAATAGCGTGGGAC
>CAYTAW010000488.1:0-2671 GCA_964435675.1 uncultured Bdellovibrionales bacterium | reverse complement strand
CTGCAAGTAACTTCCACCTACCACCGCTGTTTAAGCGCCAATAATTAGGGCCGATTCACACGCTCATTTTGGCAAGATTTGTATTTTTTATAAAATTGATAATCTACGAAAGCGTTTGGCGAGATGGGCGACGAAGAACGAGGCGGTTTGGGTATGTGAAGAATGGCTCTAAAAAGGAACCGTGCTACTTTCTCTAAGGCAAAGTGATTGAGTCCCATGCCAGAGTTTTGCTTGGTTACAAGGGAAACTTTTTTCTCCGTTCTGCGATATACCGTTTACCATAGATAGCTTTTTAAGCCGGTTTACAGCCGCCGAAGACGCCTTCATCCGTTCGTGGTGACGGAGCCGAGCCGAGGTAGCGATAGAGCTTGAATGCATCCCGGGCGTCGTAACGCTTCTATCCGCAACAGCTTTAACTACCGGAAGCGCCGAATTGTATCTAAACCTCAAGTTCTAAAAAAGGAACGTGCTACTTTCTCTAGGAGGCTTGCGAAGAAATCAAAATGTTTGCCGTCGGATGGCGCCTTTGCGCACTGTTTTAAGCCCAAAAAGGGCTCGCCGTCAGAGAAAATGGCCGTGTCAGATTATAGGGTAACCTAATTCAGGGCGGTCAATTGACTGGCTTTCGTGATCGTGTATCTTGAAGAGGAACTTAAGTTGTTTTCCTGAGGTGTGGTATGCCTTCTGCTGTTTCTTCTGTTAGTCTTACGCCTGAACTTCGAGCCCGCGATCTTACCGAATTACAGAAACTTTCCCCGGTAAAGGCTGGAGATCTGCTGCGGTTTATTCGTGAAGAGATGGCTTCAGCGACAACTCCCGATCGACTGGCTCCCTATGAAGGCGCCTTGATCGAGCAATTGAATAGCTACCGAGAGAGAATTCTTGCTGGTAACTCCGCGAGAAGCGCTTCGTTCTCAAATTTCCGCGATGTTGATACTTTTTTTGAGCTCGCTGGTGTTATCTATCGCCACGGCTCTCCCGCCGTTTCAGCGCAGGTCGGTGACGAGATGCGCACAATTTGCAGGCAATTGCCTGCGTCAAAGATCGTAACTATCCCAACAAATACCTACTCTAGATTCTATGCCGCAGGAGTTTTAAATTCCAATAAAGAGGCTTAAGGTTAAGCGTTGAAGATGGCGCAATTCAAGGTCGCCACCATTAGGCGGCATTTTTAACGAGCTTACTATTTCAGCAGAGCGCTGCGATCTAAGGATGTCGAACAAGAGAAAACGTTCTTACGCGGTAGTTTTATTTGGGGCGCTGACATCCCCGTCTTTCTCCGCCGAATCTAAAAGTTGAGTTGTCTCAACCTTTATACCCGGAATTGATTCGCTCCTATGTTCAAAGATTGCATCGAGAACCGAGGTTGTGTGTTCTACCATCGGAGGTCCCTTTACTGGTACATTGTCGTCAAATCTGCTTGGTCGAACGCCCGAGATGTGCACCATACTCCTCCGTAATTACCGTTATACCGAGTATGAAGGATTTTAAGGACTAAGCAAATCTCGCCAACGATTAGATTGGATAGAATAACTAAGCGATAAGGCAGCGCTGTATCGCAATTTCTAAAGACGAATTAGGGAGATTTGCTGTGCCTCGGTATCTACCTTGGTTGGCGAGGTCGTATTGAACTATCGAGGCTCTCAAGGAAATCGACCTGAACCTTTTGAATTTCGGCCAAGCGCTTCCATTGCTCGATTAAAAGGTGATCTATTTTTTCGTGCAGGTGGCGAATTTCGAGTTCGGCTTTTAGATTGACGCGGTAATCGTTCTCGGCGCGTTTCCGATCTTTTGCTTCTTGTCGGTTCTGGCTCATCATAATGATAGGCGCTTGGACAGCCGCGATACAGGAAAGAACGAGATTAAGCAGGATAAAAGGATAGGGGTCGAAATGAACGCCAAACGCTTGTATGCTATTGATCGTAATCCAAGCTATCAAAATTAATGCGAAAGATATTATAAAGCCCCAGCTTCCGCCAAAGCGGGTCACTCCGTCTGCGAGTCGCTCTCCGCGGGAAATTTCCTCGTTGCTTTCGGTAAGCGTTTCGATAGTCACCAGCTCATGAGCGCTAAGACTCTGCATGACTGACTCTTCGAGCTTGGTCACGTTCTCTACTTCATCTTCAAATATTCTTTGAATATAATCGGCACGAAGTTTATTGAGATCGTTGGAGCAGATGAAGCCATTTTCGTTGAGAGCGTGCTGGAGATTCATGTGCGTTAGGAGCGAAGGCTGGATAGCGGCAATAGGGCGTAGCTGCGCATTTGGATCGCTTGCTCCGCAAATAGCGCACCGTTCGGGCGGTATATCTGTGTCGCGTTTAGAAGCCATTTTGCCGAGCGGCGATTAAACTTCGCATATTATCGCAACTGAATCCCCCTCATGCTAGCCCTCTCATTACAGAATCCGGCAGTGGTATGAAGGGAGGATGTTGCGGATGGCTAGCTATTGGGGATCTCTCCATCACTGCGCAAAACTCCATCTTGCAGGGTAAAAACAGTAAAACGATAGCGGTGCTGGTTATTTGAGGGATCATGGTGGGTGTTTTTAGTGATACTCTCGGCACGGACGACAAATGAAATACCTGGAACCGACAATAGTTCTTTTAGGTACTCAGGGTGCGAATACAGCTCAGCGCGGGCGAGATTTATTTTATCTTTAAGTAGATTC
>CAYTAW010000487.1:0-2701 GCA_964435675.1 uncultured Bdellovibrionales bacterium | reverse complement strand
CCTTAAAGCTGAGACGGAAGTCGTCACCAATCCAGAGCAGCTTGCGGAAGCAACTCATGTGGTGCTTCCGGGCGTCGGCGCCTTTGGCGCTCTAATGGAGAAATTAAAGTCCCTTGGATTCGTCGAGGCCTTGAAGCGCGACGTGTTCGAAAAGAATAAATTCTACTTAGGAATCTGCGTCGGGATGCAAATTATGGCTTCGCAGGGAACTGAATTTACACGCAGCGACGGATTGGGAATCGTCGCAGGGAGCTGCGACCGCATTAATGTCGGCGATACCAATCTTCCTATCCCGCACGTCGGCTGGAATCGCGTGGATTTCGATCCGGCGTGCTCGCTGTTTTCGGGAATCGCGCAGCCGGCCTACGTATACTATGTGCACAGTTTTCACGTGAACGTTGAAAATTCCGGCGACATTATCGCGCACTCTGAGTACGGAACGCAGATTACCGCCGCGGTGAGGCGTGGTAACGCGTATGGCGTGCAATTTCATCCAGAAAAAAGCCAGGGTGTCGGCCTCAGTCTTTTAAAGAATTTTTCACAGCTATAACGATGCTTACAAAACGCGTCATACCTGTTGTATTGCTTCGAAACGGCGTCGTCGTGCAAAGTAAGGGTTTCAAGCGCTACCAAGTATTGGGAAATCCAACCTCAATTGTCAGCCGCTTAAGCAATTGGTACTCCGACGAGCTGATCTATCTCGATATCAGCCGGGAGGCGGTTTATGACTTACGCCGCGACGATCTCAATTACGACAATCGCGGGTCGATCCTGGACATCCTTCAAGATATCTCCAAGAAATGCTTTATGCCCCTGACATTTGGTGGCGGCATACGCACGCTCGACCATATTTATGATCGCTTAAGCCGCGGAGCTGACAAGGTAAGCATCAACAGCCAAGCGCATTTCGAGCCCGAGCTCATAACCGAGGCAGCTCAGCGTTTTGGCTCACAGTGCATCGTGGTATCGATCGATTATCGCTTGAACGATTCCGGCAAACGGTGCGTGCATGTTGACGGCGGACGTGTTTCAACCGGCATCGATCCACTCGAATATGCCTACACGGCGCAGGAGCGAGGCGCAGGGGAGGTTTTGCTCAACTCGATTGATCGCGACGGGGCAGGTACTGGATACGATCTTGAGTTAATAACTGAAGTGGTAAAAAAATTAAGAATACCGGTCATCGCGCTCGGCGGCGTTGGCAATTGGGATCATCTAGCGCAAGGTCTCCAAGCCGGCGCGAGCGCCGTTGCCGCGGCGAACATTTTTAGCCACTCCGAAAATAGCGTCTATAACGCGAAGAAGCACCTTTTCGAGCAAAAATTCAACGTCCGCGAGCCAAATGTGCAAACGGTTATTAACGAACCGTAACTTTCGGATAATTTTTCACGCGCAAAATCGCTATATCCAATGCCTCAGCGATTCTGCGCCGCCAGGAATTTTTCGGTCACAATTATTCAAGGCAGTGCAAGAGAAGTTCATCGTACTTCGGCAGTACATTGCCCCGGTAATCACCAAGATACTTCTTCAAGAATCGCTCACGCTCGTCGGCGCGGTAGTATGGCTGGTGCGTCCCACTGCAAAGCCGCGAAACTTTCTCACACAACTCGTCTCGGCAATCGACGCGCACTTCTGGTAATTCTCTAGAAATGGTGCTGGTATAGGCGATCGCGTATTCAACTTCGATCAATGGTTTATTATGAACAACAGCATCGAATCCCATCCCTGTTCCGAGATCAAGCACCATGTCCGACCATTCGACGAGCGACGCAGAAGGTATCTCTTCAGCACTAACCAATTTGAACCTCGCTTGATCAATTGCGCCAAAGACTGTGTAAACGCTCTCTAGGCTCTTATAAAAATCGTTCTCGCGGGGATGATGCTGTACCAATAAGCAGATATTCGGAAAGTTGAGCAGCATTTTTATAGTGCGTGCAATCTCTTCCCAAAATACGGGATAACAATTACTGCGCAGAAAAAAACTGAGCTTTTTGACCTCCGGCGCAACTTTTACGTCGAGCTTGGGAATCAGTGTCTTGCTTCGATTGACCCACTGCTGATCATAGCGGGCGGAGCCAAGTACTTTTATTCGCTGGAGTAATTCGGGGCGACAAATTTCAAGAAAGTCCTCAGATGGATACACCAAGTAGTCAAATATCGTAAGTGCATCCACGGGTTGACAAAATCGATCCGAGGTAAGCGGATCGATCTCATCAATTGCGTGCATACGATTAGTCGCAGGAAACGTGCTTAAACCGTGTGGGAGCGCGACTAATTTAATTCCCAAGGATTTTGCTTTCGCACTTATACGACGTTGAAATTGATCGTAAATCCAGTCAAAAACGATAACAGTTGGCCTCATGGCGCATTCGGTCGCCTGGAAGAGGGCATCGATCCAGTCGAACTGCGTTGCAATCGCATCGGGCTGACTCATCCAATCGCGTTCGTCGCCAGCTAGTTCGCGCCCAATCAATTGTGGCGCGAGCTCCGAGATATGGAACATTCTCAGGCCGGGCAACGATCGTAAAAAATTTACTCGAAAATCACCAAGTATCGAATAATTTCCGTACAGAACGACCCAGGCACGACGTAGATTGATCTGACTCCAGTGATGAATTACGGGAGCAATATGGTCAATATCCGCGGCATGCCGGAGAAAAAAAATCGCTTGTGAATCCATTAACAAGAGCTAAAATAAGAG
>CAYTAW010000486.1:1259-2701 GCA_964435675.1 uncultured Bdellovibrionales bacterium | reverse complement strand
GCGATAATGCTTACTTTATGGCCTATTTTCAGACACTTTTCAGTTGTGGCTAATATGGCGTCGGCGGTTTGAAGCTCAACTCAGTCGGTGGTGTACACTTTTTGGAGGGCGCTGCTATCTAATTTGGCAAGCTTATTGAGCGGATTGAGTGAGCCCTCATAGGCGGTATTCATTTCTTCAATCAGCTTCTCTGCCCTTTTTGCGAGCGCATCGGTATTTTGTCCACGCTCACGTAGCGTTTGCAGTTCTGCCTCTACTTTTTTAAATTCGGCAATTTTCTTTTCAAGTTGGGCAAGAGAGTCGCGAGACGATTGTAAATTAGAACGTGTCTTTTGCGCTTCACGTTCCCAGTTTTGTAAATATTCTTTCTCGCCGGCTAAGGTTTTTACGAGCGTGGATCGTTCTCCGGACATTCTCCGAAAACTGAAAGTGCCGATGCTGTCGATCTCAGCCTGTGTGCTGTTTACGTTGCGCGACCATCCGGTGACGTGTGAATCGACGCGTCTAATTTCGGTGTCAGCAAAACTTGTTTGCGCTTGCCTAACTTGGCTAAGCATTTTGTCAAAATCGAATGTCGGGGAAGACGCGGGAGCGGGAGTCGGTGCCGAGCGAGTTTCGGTCGCAGCCGGTTGGCGCTCCGCCGACGGCTTCGAAGTAGGTTCAGTTTTTACTACCGGATCTGGTGGCACCTATAACCTCATTTAACTAAAACAAGACAACCCTAAAAGAGGATATGACAAGCATTGCGTAGATCGGGATCAAGAAGCGAGTTTCTCGAACAGCTGTTCGAACTATCGCCAAAGTTTGAACCGTTTACCGACGAGCAACAACTGCTCAGCAATTCTATCTAGTTGAAATATATAGGAGTTCTAACGGGAGGTGCGCTTATGGTCGGCCGGAATTGTTACGACTATAAAATAATGGAAATTGCGCGACCCACCGCCTTATTTCTCCCACTCCTTATCTCCCGGAACGTGGAAAACGGTGTGGCCGCCCTTTGACACTGATTCGAATGAAACTGCCGAGCATAGCTGTTCGAGTACGTGCTTGATGCGCTGGCCACTCTGCTCGACGAGCTTCGCCGCTTGGCGCTGCTCTTGGCTTGCGTTTTTATCATTGAGAAGAAATGCTCCGCCAAGAATTGCGCCGAGTGGATTATTGATTTCGTGCCGCAAAGTAAGCACGAGTGTGCGCACCGATTCCATAACCGCTGCCTGTGTGCGAATCTTTGTAAGTTCGCGCTGAATTCTGTTGCGATCAATCAATCCCTCAACAAGCGGGCGAAAGAGCGGTTCAGAGGCGTGTACTTTACTCAAGAAATAGCTCGCCCCGGCTAGGACTGTTTGCCCGGGCAAATTCGGATCGCAGTCGGAGCTCATGCACAGTACGGCGAGATCGGAAAAAAAATTCTCTTTGAGCAGCTCGACACCCCGTCCATCGGG
>CAYTAW010000486.1:0-1249 GCA_964435675.1 uncultured Bdellovibrionales bacterium | reverse complement strand
TCGGGAAGGTGTTGATCGAGTACGACCAGATCGTAGTGCTCGTCGGGGGCTGCGTTCAGTCCGCTTCGGGCATCGGCGAGATTAGAATAGGAGGTGATTTGCGGGTTGTGCAAAAACGAGCGAAGACGAACTTCCAAGAGCTTGCGGAAGTTCGAATCATCATCAATCAATAAAATTTTGATCGTCATTCAAAATGAGAATATTCCCTTGCCCCTGCGGCAACAAGTCAGAACTTAAGAAACGGGGCGATTTGCCCCACAATCTGCGTTTCGAGGGCCGCGAGCTCCTTCTGCGATGAATGATTGAGCGTAATATGGCCGATTTTACGGCGCGCTCTGCCGCTTTTTCGATACAGGTGCAGATGGCAATGCGGGAACTTGAGCAGCGCATCCGCCGGAGGAACGTCCCCAACCAAATTAAGCATAACTGAAGATCCGCGCAGCGCCGTGCCCCCAAGCGGCATTCCACTCACTGCGCGGATGTGATTCTCAAATTGACTGGTTTCGGCGCCTTCGATACTCCAGTGTCCGCTATTGTGCACACGGGGAGCGATCTCGTTGGCGACTAGTTTGCCCTGAACGACGAAGAACTCAACGGTCAGAAGCCCAACATAGCCAAGATAGTCGAGCAACTTTTCACCGAATAATTCGGCTTCTCGCTGCAGTGCGTCGCTGACTGCGGATGAGGGCACTCGCGAAGATGAAAGAATGCCCTGCGTGTGCGCGTTTTCGATCAGAGGATAAAAAGTGTTGCTGCCGCCCCGATCACGGGCGCAGAGTAACGAGACTTCTCGCTCGAAAGGCACCATGCCCTCGAGTATCGAGGGAACTTTGCCGATGCTGTCCCAGGCAGAAACGAATTGATCGCTTGATTTGATTCGCTCTTGTCCCTTTCCGTCGTAGCCGAGGCGGCGTGTTTTTAAAATTGCGGGAAGCGGAATATCGCACCGTTTCAGATCATCGAGGGAATCAATTGCCGCAAAGGGAGCGCATGGAATGCCTAGTTTTTGAAATACATTTTTCTCATTCAGCCGATCCTGAGAAACTTCGAGCGCAATTTGCGAGGGATAGACGGCGCAGTGTTTGGAGAGCTCAGCGATCAATACGCTTGGAATATTCTCAAATTCATAGGTAATACAGTCTAACCCTGTGGCAAATGAGGCGGCTCTCGTAAGGTCATCAAACGGCGCTTTTACTATTTCTCCCACGTCGCTTGCCGGCGGGCTATCTCCGGGCTCCCAAAAGCGAAA
>CAYTAW010000485.1:814-2709 GCA_964435675.1 uncultured Bdellovibrionales bacterium | reverse complement strand
AAAGAATCGTCGTACGGAATTTGACCATCTAAAATTACCCCAATATTTCAGGCACGGACACAGGTGCCAGCGAGACAATTTAGGGTAAATGCTGTTTCGATCGGATGCCAAAAAGTCTTGCTCTTTCATAGAGTATTTATCTTATCGTTTGTATTATTCGACCCATAAAGTTTACCTGCATGTACGAAAAGAAATGGCAGCAGTCCTGGATCGGAACCGTCGTAAAACATCGAAGAAATGTTAGGGTCATCCAAATGAGCACGCATCAGTTCGGTCGAATGCGTATAGTACCGTATCCCCCGGAGGTATCGACGTTAATGCCGTAGGGAAATGAAATGCCACTATTCGAACCAATCAGATCTGTCACTCCGGTGCCATCGAGGTTCGCCTGCTTTATTGGGCCAACACCTGTATAATCAGTCCAAAACAGTTTGTTGTTTGAATGATCAATCGCGACATCGATTACCTGTGTTCCCGGGGAAGTAACAATGGTCACTACGTTGCTTCCGTCTCTATCTGCTCGTTTAATCGAATTTGAGGGACCAACGTAATGGAGTTTTTCATTAACGACGTCAAAAGCAATACCTTTCTAGCGCCGGTAATGAAGGTTTGTGGGTTGGAGCCGTTGTCATCGGTCTTGATAATGTCACTGCCATTTGCAATCAAGATATCAGCTCGTACGAAATTTATCGGAGCTAATAGGGAGACAATTATCAAGTAAGCAAGTATTCGGGTCACTTTAGGCAAAAAGAAGTTAAAAAATAAGTCTCTGCAAAGTCGGCCTTGTACGAAAATTACTTAACGCCTTTGAAGTTGCCGTTTTTCCAAGATTTGGTTGATCACTTTGGGAGGGGGCCAGGCTTTCTCCTGAACAGAGCGGAGAGCTCCGCGTCGTTCCCTGATCCTCCACTGCTGCAGCGAACTGGAAGAAGATCCGGCCATGACCCAGCCACTGGCAGATCTCTATGTCACCCTGGCAGATCAGGTGTTGTTTATGAAAGGCATGTTTAACGCCCCTGATATCGATCGGTTTATCGACCTGAACGGCACCAGATTGCCGAGCAGTGTGCGTCGTATCGAAGATGTTGGGGAATTCGCCTATCACCGCGCCAGCCAACTGGTAGCAGATTACGACAACAGCCCATCGGCCAAAAAAAATCATCCATACTTGAATTTTTAGGAGATCACGCACAGGTCTGTATCCGCGGCCTGCGATATGTACGCGAGGAACTTGATGCACTTCCCTATGATATAGGTACCCATCATACGCTTCTGAACTTTCAATGCGTCTGAATCGAACTGGATTGCCGTCTGGAATTGGTAACGGGCCCCTTATGTTTGATGAATTCTCAACTTATCAACAATTCCTTCTCTTGCCACATACTGAATTTTCAACCGATGAATCATGGCGAACAGCTCATCTCTCAACGTTTCCATTTGCTGCGCATCGTTCGGGTTGAAGTCACGAACTACAGCCTTACCGAACTCTGCAACAGTATCTGGTCTGCCTTCATATGGGCGAGCCAGACGGATGTTATAATCAGTAACATCACCCCCCTCCCACACCATTCTCGTAATGTTCGGCGTGCCCCCCAGCACTCCGGCGCCAATAAATAGATTCAATTGGGCGGGGTCGCCCCGATGGCCTAGCCCAGTTAGACCAAAAGCGGTGCTGGTTTCTCCCGCAGGATCAAATCTTGGAAATATCACACCCACCTCTGCATCCGCGAACCTGCCTGAATCTGCGGGTATAAGTGCGGTAGTTGCGCTTGCCATTTGATCCTCCTAAAAATGCCCCCATGATTTCCTCCTTTTATAGTGGGCAAACTCTGCGTAAGTGTCTCTTAATTTCGCACAGCGTAGTGCCTCGAATTAATTAACTTAATCTCCGCCTA
>CAYTAW010000485.1:0-804 GCA_964435675.1 uncultured Bdellovibrionales bacterium | reverse complement strand
GCCTATAGCTAACGCAAAAATATTTGACGATGCCCAAACCGCAATTGGCGGTTACTACTTCAAGATTTATCGCCCGTGCATGAAATTATGACATCCGAAAGGCGGGCCAGTTTATTCAACAAGCCTTGAGCGACACTCCTTGTTGATTGCCCTTTGGCGCCGGTATTCACTGGAGGCCTGCATCCGGCAACAATTCTCTGTGCATTAATTCTGATATTCCGGATAGATCGAATGAGCAGGCTTAGTTCGCGCTTGATCCTGATGACAGAGATCTCCTTACAGTCACCGTTGCTGCAAAAATTATCCTTATCAACGTAAGAACCTGTGATTGTATCCTTGATAGCGCTCAGCTCTTTCTGCAGAACTTCAATGCTGACTTCGAGGGCTTTTGCACATTGGTTACTGGAATATTCGATGACAGTTTTTCCCCTGAGGAATTACACCACCTGCTTAAGGTCACAGATCAACTTACCTATCGACAATTACAGCTGCTGAACATTTTATCACAAGGAAATGAGTGCGATCTGCTGAGTTCGATCTGCCAGATGGCAACATTGCCAATACTATGATGGGAAAGGAAAAATACGCTCTAGTGATGGAAATCCTGGCACTCGCACGGCGAGCGTCCACACCGGGGCCCACCTACGAAATCTACCTGACTTTTATCCGAGGCGAACAAAACTTACAACCGAAGGAGAGCGTCTTTGCTACTGCATGAAACTGAGGTCGATTGAAAGACCTGAGCTCTGCGAACTGGCGGATTTGATTAGCGGACGCCGTTAACCGATTACATGTCCTCTAAAA
>CAYTAW010000484.1:0-2710 GCA_964435675.1 uncultured Bdellovibrionales bacterium | reverse complement strand
TGTTCGTGCTTCATTACGATAGAGGTCAACATTTTTTCCAGTCCCTTTGCCAATTTTCCGCATGGTGTCCAACCATCCAACTAAGTGCATTCGGAAGTTCTCGGCAACAGTCAATTGGCTGGCCCAGCAACGCGCCGCTATTAAATCTCCTGTCACAGTGTTCAATGCACCGGTGAGCTCCTGGAGCTCCTTCGCAATCGCGTCTGAGTCCAACTTCGCACGATCTATTAACTCATCGTTTAGCTGACGCCATCGCCACGCCAAATTAATGTCGCAGCCATCCGGCAGAGGAGCGTCAAAACCAGGAGTTCGGCGGCGAAGCGCAAGACCCCACTCACCTGCCCCCTGTTCAAGTTTTTTAAGCAACTGATTGCGCAACACAAAATCAGCCTCTAGCGATCGAAGGCGCTCTAGTTCGGTGTAGGCATTTGAGTATGCAGAAAGCTGCTCTGAGGTCAGAGCATGTGCAATCTCTGACACAATTCCATGCATTGCATTTGGAAAATCTACCCGCATTTTCTCGGCAATACTTCTTAGCTGTTCCCGAAGCTCAATGGCTCGCAGCCGAGCAATTTGCCCACCCCATTCGGGAAGAAGATAATTTTCCAGCAAAAGCATGGCCCTTTTGAATTTTGGGCGGGTGCATTCTTGCGGAAGAACAAGAGATTCAATTTCCTTCCATTTGAGACCGAGTGTTTCAGTCTCGATAACCAATGGCCTCCAGCATCGCTCAAACCATCCGAGCGAATCGTCAACGTAGTGCAGCCAGTCTCGCGCAGTGTTTTCAGGTTTATCGGCTGGCAATTTGGGGCCACCTAATTTTCCAACTTCTCGCTCCCAGCGCCGACGCAGAAGTTCACGCGCGAGATGTAGCTCCAATTTCGACAACAGCGCTTCGAAATGATCTAATCGTGTTGGCTTCTGATCGTTGCACTTTGCTCGCTCTAGAAATGGCTTCCAACGTTTAGCTTGAAACAGAATTTGCCAAGGCTTAAGGCCACCATCCTTTTTCAAATGCGCAATTATTTCCTTCAGAGTTGTAACGCTACTCTCTACCAGCAAATCTTCTGGTAAATACGGGTCATGATCCATCAATAGGCTTCGTGCTGTATCCCAAAGCGCATGAGTTGTATTCGTAGAAGCTCGCAATTGATCCCATACCGGCGAGTTAGCAGTCGATGATCCTTCCTCCACCACCCCGAGCAACCATTGGCCTGACTTGGCGATGTGATCCGAATCTCGCTTCGCTTTTTGTGCGAGGCTAACAAGGTTGCTTAGAGTTTCTTTGGTTGCGTTGAAAGTGGCCGAAATAGGAGTGGTTACTTTCTGTATTGCTTCATCGCATTCCTGCAACTCTTTTATTATGTTCTGAAACTGGATAATGCTCGGCAGAAATCCTGCTGCTGGCAAACCATTTTTTATTTGCAACTCATCGCTTTTCCCAATTTTTGCCTGACTTGCGTACAGCCATTTCACATCCGCAGCTGAAATTGGGGCCACTTTTCCTTTTTCGCAGGGTTTCAATGGGCCGGGAATCCAGGCGTGCGTCGAGGCTCCTTCTCGCACTTCTCGCGCCGCTTGCGATGGATCGGTGGCCTCTCCACCTATAATTAAAGGCTCATACTCGCGGCGTATACATTGACGTTGAGAATCCCGTGCTAGCTGAATTTTCTGCAGAATATCGGCGCGTTCTCGCTCTAGCCGCTGTGCATTTTGCACAAGGCTCGATGTCCCCTGTTGCATGCGTTCAGCGATAGCCTGAACAGCATGCTCTAGTTCCTTACGACTACGCGAAGCATCGTCAAGCACACTGACACAGAGAGATTGGATGCTTCCAGGCACCTTGTCCCTTAGAACCCTCAGGGCCTTGGATGTGTGGCTGGTTACTAACACTCGCTTCCCTTGAGATAAAAGATGGCCCAGTAAATTGGCAATCGTATGTGTCTTGCCAGTACCAGGGGGACCCTGAACAAGTACCACATCTTTTTCCTCAATTTGCCGCGCCAGTTGAAGCTGTTCAAGGTTCGCGGGAAGAGCGAAAAGCACTTGCTCATCTTCATTCGCCACAAAATCTGTCGAGAGTGCTTCCCCTTGTTCTGATTCAACTGGAAGTTCAATGCCAACAAGACGAAGCAAATACGGTGGTAAATCCGCTGCTTGGCGTTGTGCTAAATCATCCAATACAGCAGTCGCAGCTTTAGCGGCCCACTCACCACGATCTCGTAAAAAAATGATAGGTGCAACTGCCATTTCAATGCTGGCAAGGCCAGGCTGGTTTCGTAGCCAGTCTCTTATACCGTTTATGATTACCTTAGTTTGCGAATCGATTGGGTGAAGTAGTTGTACGGCATCTCGCCAGCGGCCAGACGGCGTTAGATCAATACCCAGCTCCGCCAAGGGTTCGGTATACAACTCAGTTGGTCGGCCAGTTTCAATCAGTGTGAAGCAGTTTTGTTCACCATCGAATTCTATATCGAGTGGTTTAATAATTACTGGATGATGATACTTCTGAGACTGTGCCTGATGAATAAAAACACCCGTACCTAAGACAAGCTCTACTTGTTCAGACCCCTTTTGTAATTCTGCACGTATCGCCTGCAGCTTGGAAAATAAAGCACGCACAGGATCGTGCCTAAGCTGATCGGCGGCCCATTTTTCCCTCCGTGCACACCAAGCATCCCAATTAAACTTGCGCTCTGCGTCATCAACA
>CAYTAW010000483.1:0-2710 GCA_964435675.1 uncultured Bdellovibrionales bacterium | reverse complement strand
GAGATAAATAGAGAAAGCCAACTTCAGAATCAGAAACTGTCGTGTATTCTTTTCCGTTAATCGTTACTGAAGCACCGGTTTTTATGATCAATTGCTTCCAGTTCTGACTCGAATCAGCGCTCCAAAAACTTCGTCCGCTATGATTAATTCGCAGCCGTGCATCAGCTCCGGCAGAGGTGACTAGATTGCCTTGCCCATCAACAATCTCAACGTTAGTAACGATCGATTGGATAGACTGACCAAACGATTGTAAACCATCATAACCATCAAGCAGCTCGCTATTCTCTTTCACAAAGTGAGTTAAGTCTTTAAAGTCCGCGATAGTGGCTGTATAACGCGAAGCTGCCTCAAATTTTTGAGGACTTGGATTGTACACATCAAATGGCAAAATCATTTGCATTCCAAGGGCATACGAAGAGGAGAATATTGCTCGATTTAGTGCAATGCTATTATCAGGGAGGGTTCCAACGACCTGCTTGCCTGTTCGACGTCCGGTACTCGCGAGTGATATCAGACCATATGGCGTGCGATAGGTTGGGGCAATTTCTGTGGTAATAAAGTCGATCGAATTATATAATTCGAAGTCCCTGTCCGGAAAATAGACGTTTCCAGATAATGGAATGGGCCTATTTAGGTTCAATCCTCTATTTAAATCACGTAAAAATGATGACGTCTCAAGAGCCATAAAGTCTCTATAATGGCGCATCAATCCACTATTTTTTGAAGCATCATTTATCCAATTCGTAAAATCAATCAGCTTGGTCGCATTCGAAAAGCAAGCTCTTTGTGTCGCAGGGGTAGCGCTGAGTGATTCGTTCACTTCACCTGGACAGTTCGAAGTAGCCGACGGTTGTTCGTAACAACATTCAGCAATACCTTGCGGTGTAGTTTCAGCAGCGCAGTTTGGTATACCCGGCGGCAGTGTCATTGAAGGAACACTAGGAGAAATACAGGCATATTTAATACATGCCTGTCTCCTATCTGAGCGATTATTACACATCGCAACCGTGGATGCCGCAGGCGAAATTACTTGATTAGGCTTAACGCACTGGAGCGAGCGAACGGCGAGCGAAATGCAACTATCTGATGATGTAGGTGCAGGATTCTTAGCGAAAAATGCATCGACCTCTTTCTTTAGACCACGTGAATACCCAGCTTTATATTGCGATGCTAGTGACACTGAGGGCGATAATTTTTTCAGGTATGCGTCAAATTTTTTGTCTGCTTCCGCAGAAAAGCATCCGCCATACTTCAAGGTATCAATATTTGCTGCTACTCCATCTTGATGAAGTTTGCCGCACCCGCCACGGTACATCTGTTTTGTCATCTCAATTTGAATATTTCGATATTCACTTTTCGTTACATCGCCGCGTACTTGCATGCCTCCAGAGAACCAAATCTCCCAAGGTGCCTGCACATTGAATCCATAGAGATCTTTACAGTGTCGGTCTACCGGATCTCGCCTATCAATATAAATCGGGATCGCGCATTGCGGTGCCGCATCAAGTTGTTTGAAATAATTTACAGTTGTTGAACTTGAGGCACGTTCAACTTCAGAATCTGTGGCAATTCCTGCCCATGTGTAGTGCCATGCTAAGCGATTGGCATTCCAGTTTGCAGCGTAGCTTTTATAGCGATTAAAGTTGAAAGAGTTACTCGGTCTGTTCCGAAAATCAAAACGATTGCTGAACAGTATATCGCTCGGAGAGTAGGGGGGAGGATTTAGTAGTCCATCCCAAGAATAAAGCGATGGCGTTTCACATTCGGTTGTTGGCTGGCTAACGAGATCGCTTAATAAAACTGAAATTTGTTGTTGGTTGCCATTCTCTCGTCCACTTAACAATCTACCTCGGTACGATCCATTACTGGTCTTATTTATATAGCCTGTAAGCACAATATCGCCCAAGAGCGCACTGACGACGAATTTATCTGGGCACGCGATTCCGGCTCCGAAAGGATATTTATCGCCAACGATAGCTATTTGTTTTGAAGTTCCTTTGACCGAGAGGGACGCCGTAGCGGTGAATTTAACGGGATTATCGATGCAACTACAATTAAGCGATAGTCCGTTAAGAATGGTAAGAGGCGAAGCGCCACCACTGCTTACCCAAGGTGAACCACTTTTATTAGCTTTAGTAAAAAGCTCAATCGAGGGCTGATTCGGGGGCTCAACTTGTGCATTCGTAATATCAGGCAGCCAGCTCACAATAGTTGAAAGTATGATGATTTCAACAATGCGTGCGTATTGAGATATTATCTTCATGTCCTTCGCAAGTTTTTTGGGAGTTTTGTGCTACCTTACTTGTATCGGATGAATGGGCTACTTTCTACATGTTATTCGTGTAGCTTATTGGAATGTATGTGGATTTTTAGATTTTACAAGACTTATATAGCCACTATTAATTTCTCACAGACCCTATTCAGTTGAGGTTTTTCTGTGGGGATAGGAGAGTCCTTTCATAATGCCAAGTTGAAACACTTTGTGTCGGGCTACGTAGAGCGTGGTCCGGTGTCGCTGATCTGATCCCTCCCACTAGGACCGGGGGATGTAGAGTTTTCTCTAGCCAGGACGAACGGATGAAATAGAGATACATAGAACAGAAGAGTTCAGATCGGTCGTTTTGGCTGCTTCCAAATACGTCCGGCTGTCGTGTTGGGCCTTGGCGGGATAGTTGTTTCTGTGCTGATTAGAAAATACGCGCTCGTGCGC
>CAYTAW010000482.1:0-2720 GCA_964435675.1 uncultured Bdellovibrionales bacterium | reverse complement strand
CCGTAAAGGCTGAATATCTGCCGATGAAAGGACTCTCTCTTCTTGGAACCTCCATTGGTCGCCTTGCCAAAATTGCCCCGCAGCTCCAGCCGCTTGGTGTTGTGCTCACCAATTACTCTTCAAGCGAGAGAATTTGCAGGCAGACTGAGAGCGTTCTTAGAAAGCAGCTTGGGGATACGATTCTAAAATCAAAGATTCGCGTAAATACCAAAGCGAAGTCTGCCCCGAGTGTAAGGAAAACAGTCTTTGAATACGAAAACGACCCGCAGGGGAGATCGACTCAGGACTTCAGCGATCTGGCTGATGAGATTCTTAGTCGGCTTGGAATGGAACGGACAGTACCGAAGCCTCAGCCAATGACGTTGACGGGAGAGGGGGCAAGGGCGAAGGCAGCAGGGGGGATGGTAGCAAATGGCTAAAACTACAATCACTGAAGATGACTTGCTGGCCGGAGTAGGGGGGCTTGGAAGCTTTGGAAATCTTGGCGCTGGGAAGCCCATTCGCGATAATCCGTTTCGCGGGACTAAGCAGGCAGAGCCAGTTGCCCAGGTGCAGCCGGTTGTTAGTCAGGAGAAAGCTAAGGCACCTGTAACTCCTCCGGTGCAGGCCGCCGATCCGATCGCTCCTCTTGTAGTGGCGCAGCCAGCTCGTCCGAAGGTTGAGATCGTTCCAAAGGTGCCACCAAAAGCGGCTGAGCCAATCCCTGAGCCTAAGAGAACTAAGAAGGAACGTAAGAGCGATCTATACGTCGAGAAAGTCAGCACGTTTCTTTCCTCTGAAATGCGCGACTCGCTTACAACTACCGCTAGAAAATTAAACAGCAATCGGCTTGTGAAAGGGGACCCAATCACGATGCACACGCTTTTACGCTGTGGGGTGAGGGTGGTGACTGAGCTTTTAGAGTTTTCCAGCTCGGATGTGATTAGCTCGGAAGAGGAGCTTCAGGCGCTGATTACAAAGAAGCTCAAAGCGGGTTTGCGATCTGGTCAGTAGAATGAAAGTTCGCCCGTAACATGCTGAAATACATACGGGTTTTTAATGTAGTTTCGATTGTTGCGAATATTTCGAATATTTCGTTTAGTATAGCATCATATCTATCGATGATGGATACAAAGGGGATTTCAGAATGGATATCAAATTAGCAGACGACAATTTCATTGGGACGGTTTCGCCGACCGATAGAGAGCGCGAAGTGGCTAGGGTTTCGCTGCAGCGCCTATCTTCCATGTTGGGTCAAACAAGAGACGATTTTCATATTCAGGTTGAGGAAGAATCAGTAGCCGTACCTCAGAGCGTCGCTAAAATGTTGTTGGAGATTCTGGCGCAGATGGCTCAGGGGAACGCCATCACAATGATTCCATCGCACGCAGAATTGACGACTCAAGAAGCAGCGGATACGCTTAATGTGTCACGACCTTTTCTAGTCAAACTTCTTGAACAGGGTAAACTACCATTTCGTAATGTTGGTTCACATCGTCGCGTGCTATTTAGTGACCTTATGGAGTACATGCAGCGATCGAAGGTTGATCGCCTAAAGGCTCTTGAGGAATTGCAGAAGGACGCTCAAGAAAATGATATGGGTTACTAATTTTGTCCAATTTCATTGCGCTATATGATGCCTGTGTTCTGTATCCCGCGCCTGTGCGGGATTTTCTCATGCACTTGGCAATCACAGATCTGTTTCGAGCTAAATGGACAAATGCGATTCAGGAGGAGTGGATTTCAAGCCTGCTAAAGAATCGGCCAGATTTGACCAGGGAGAAGTTGGAGAGAACTCGCGCTCTCATGGAAAAATCGGCGGAAGAATGTCTGGTTGAGAGCTACGAAAGTCTGATTGAGGGACTTGTCCTGCCCGACCAAAATGATCGCCACGTATTGGCAGCCGCAATAAAGAGTGGGGCTGCTGTCATAGTTACTTTTAACCTCGAAGATTTTCCTTTGGCGGCTTTGAAGCCTTATGATTTAGAGGCACAAGACCCTGATACCTTCATTTGCCATCTCCTGCACCTAAATCCTGCGCTGGTTTGTACTGCTGCCAAGAGGCAAAGGAATAATCTTAGGAACCCTCCTCGGTCGATCAAAGAGTTTCTTGATATACTTAGAGCGCATCGGCTGCCGCGTGCTGTCGACATACTGGCGGGGTATGCAGAACTGCTGTGACGGTGGCATCAAGAGCGACGCGATTTGAGAGCCATGGTGGAAGCCCGTTTGTGCAGTCATTAAATAAGCCGCATTTCATGCCGTGAAATGATTTATTTCATGGCATGAAATACTTTGGGAGGGGAGCTTAGGTGCTGATTAAGAAGAAGTTAAAAAGCTAAGTGTGAAACCTCTAGTTATTATAGCTAGTTAGTTAATATAGTTTCCTAAGTATCATCGTTTTCTTATATAGGAAAAAGTGGTATTATGGGAAAATGGAATCCGGAAGCATCTCAAAATTAGAAGAAAAGGCTTGGAACTTATTTGCCCAGGATGTTTCTCTGTATGAACCGCTAGAGATAGTTTCCTATAAAACTGAGAAAACAAGCAGCAATTCAAAAAAGTATGTTCCCGATGCCTACCTGACCCTTTCATGGAAAGGAAAGAAATTCAAATTCACAGTGGAGGTAACGGGGAATCTCTATCTCGAAGCGAAACTTGCACGCATCAAAGAAAGAATCTCAGATTTAACTGAATTCTTAATCGTTAACTAAATACACGAACAATGCTGAAAGATAAAA
>CAYTAW010000481.1:0-2724 GCA_964435675.1 uncultured Bdellovibrionales bacterium | reverse complement strand
GCTTCGAGACGCGCTCCCCAATGTCCCGGTCATGGCGCTCACTGCGACTGCGACCGAGCGCGTGCGCAGCGACATTGTCAACGGACTAAAACTCAACTGCGAGCGGCAGTATGTGGCCAGCTTCAATCGTCCCAATCTGCACTACCGCATCATTGGACGATCTAAGCCGTATCAGCAGCTTCTCAAATTTTTGGAAGCGCACGAAGACGAGAGTGGGATCATTTACTGCCAAAGCCGGAAATCAGCCGAGCGTCTCGCCGAGGATCTCGAAAGCGACGGCATCGACGCGCGCCCCTATCATGCGGGGCTGGAGCCAGCCGAGCGAGCCGAAAATCAAGAGCTATTTCTTCGCGACGAAGTGAAGGTAATTTGCGCGACGGTTGCGTTCGGCATGGGAATTAATAAGCCGAACGTGCGCTTTGTTGTGCATCACGACTTGCCAAAAAATATTGAGGGTTACTACCAGGAAACGGGACGCGCCGGGCGTGATGGACTGGCGAGCGAGTGTCTGCTGCTTTTTAGTGCGGCCGATGTCGTCAAATATCAACAATTCATCCGCGAAATGCCCGATGACATGCAGCAAGCGATTGCAAGAGCGCAGCTTCAACAGATGGTGCATTACGCCGAAAGCTCCATCTGCCGGCGCCGTTCGTTGCTCCAATATTTTGGAGAGACATTTGCCGAAGAAAATTGCGGAGGCTGTGATAATTGCCTTGACCCGAAAGAGATGTTCGATGGCACAGTAGCATTGAAAAAATTTCTTTCGTGTATTTATCGTATCAAAGAAAAAAGCGGTTTTAGCGTCGGCATGAACCATTTGGTCGAAGTGCTCACCGGTGCCGATACGGAAAAGATCCGTCGTTGGGGACACGAAGGCATTTCAACATACGGTGTCGGAAAAGATCTTTCGCGTAACGAATGGTTCACCATCGGTCGTGAGCTGCAGCGATTAGGCTATATTTATCAAGACGCGCAGAAGTTCGGCATTCTTGAAATTACCGAACTAGGGTGGAGGGCCTTAAAGAGCGATGCTCCCATATCTCTCACTAAGCCACCACTTGTTATCGAGCGAAAGAAGAGTTCTCGCAAGGGAAGCGAGGAAGACGAGGGTGATTATGACACGGGGCTCTTCGCCAAACTGCGCGCGCTGCGTAAGCGTCTTGCCGATGAACGGCGCGTTCCCCCCTATATCATCTTCGGCGATGTGTCGCTGCGGCAAATGGCGCGCGAGCATCCAAAAGATAAGGGGCAATTCGCCAAGATTAGCGGTGTCGGCGAGAAGAAGCTCAAAGAGTTTGCGAAGATTTTCATCCAAGAAATTTCCTCCTATTTCAGCGGCGAGGTCACGGTGCCTGAAAAATACGACATCCGTCCGACGCGAGTTATCCGGCGTAAACACAAGCGCGCGCGGAGAAAGTAGTGGAGCTCTCTCGGGCGCGGTGCATAGTTTTTGCGGTGCTCTCGAGTGTGCTCTCGAGCGTCGGCACGCTATTCAAAGTCGAGGGCGTAAAAATCGTGCCCCCCCTTTTAGCCGCTGCCACGGGAGTGCTTTTTGCCGGAACAATCATGTGGATCTACCTGATCGTAACGCGACAGCTACCACGATGGCGCGACTTGATGCAGGTTAGAGGACCGCTATTGATGCTCACACTCTGCAGGCCGATCTTCGCCAATATGCTGTATACCATCGGCATCTCGATGAGCACGGGAGTAGAGGCGGTCTTCCTTACCAAGATGGAGCCATATCTGGTGATTTTCTGGGTTTGGTTGCTCGATCATAAGCGCCCCTCGAGCGGACATCTTGCCATGCTGGTCGTCCATATTATCGGCGCGATTATGCTCTCCACGGGCGGAGGGAGTCATGAGGGGGCCATCTCATGGCACGGCGATCTGATAATCGTCGGCGGAGTGATCACCGCGGCGCTCTCCTACCGGTATTCCCCGAAAGTGACCGTGAAGCTCACCGCGGTGCAGGCGGCAACTATTTCAGAGACCATCGGCGGATTGTTCACACTGCCGATTGCGCTCTTTCTTTGTCCGCTCGTTTTTGACGAGGCTCACCGTGTTGGCTGGATGTATGTCGGTGTGCACGCGATTATGTTCTATATCTTTGCAGTTGCGCTGCTTTATTCCTCTTTAAAGGGAATCGAGGGTTGGCTCTCTTCAGCGCTCCGTGCAACGGGACCGGTAGTGGCAACCCCAATCGCGCTGATCTTTTTTGGCGACAGTTTGGAGCCAATCCAGGCGATAGGAGCCTTGATCGTTATCGTTACGTCAGCGTTAATTTCGCGCGGAGAACGAAAAGCAAAAGCGGTTCAGGTTGAGCAGATTGAGCAAGCGGGCGGTTAAGCCGCGAGCTGGGTTAAGATGTGAACCTTCGCGCCGCGCTGCAGTTCAACCGGAAATTCCTGGTCGAAGCGAATTGTACGAGGATCTCCCGGAAATTTAATTTCAGCCTTATTCACGAAACCTCTCGCCGGAGAGGTAAGGATGCTCTCGCCGACTTCGTTTAGAACTGTTGGGGCGCTTTCAGCGAGAATCACTTCAGCGCCGGTAACTTTTATCAGATGTAAGTCCGGACGATTGCCAAGTCTGGGCCGAACCTCTTCAGTGTTCAAGGCGATGCGTGTTCCTTGGGGAAGTACTTGGTGCTCGAGTGCCGGCTCAAAACTCGGAATAGAAAGCGGGCCAACGGAATCTGCTCCGCTTCGATTAAGATTTTTT
>CAYTAW010000480.1:0-2725 GCA_964435675.1 uncultured Bdellovibrionales bacterium | reverse complement strand
TATGAAGCCAGTATCCAGCTACGTTCGAGAAATCATTGACGAATCTGAAGTGGCGCTGGACGCGCTTAGGGAAGGCATTCTCAATCTTTCCGCATATGCCAAAACAATTCGCGCAGAGGTCGGGCGCCGCTCGAAGCGCGATGTTTCAGTGGGGACGATAGTAGTAGCGCTTTGCCGTTACGAGATCGATGTCAAGAAGAGCTCGCCGATTTGTCCGCGTATCGCCATCGAGAGTATTTCTACGCGCTCGGCGCTGGCCGAGATTTCTTTCAATAAAAGCTCCGATAACCGAAGACGGCTGCGCACTATTCAAGAAAATAAAAGACTTTCGGAAGCGGACGTTCTCACTATCGTCTCGGGCATTCGTGAGATTTCGCTGATCGTGCCGGGTTCTCTCGTCGGAGAAGTCCTAAAAGTTTTCCGGAACGAGCGGCCGACGCTCATCCTTGAGCAATTGGCGAGCATTACGCTGCGCTTTTCTCCGAAGTATTTGAATAAACCCAACACGACCTTCGCAATGCTGCGTCCATTAGCGCTCAAACGCATTAATATCGTCGAGGTCGTTTCAACGTATACCGAGTTGACGGTAATTGTCGCCGAAAAAGATCTGCAGGCGGCGTTCAACGTCTACTCGCTGCTACCGACAACTTGAATTCTTTCCAAATCAAAGCGAGGCAATAAAAGACTTGAAGATTTCGTTTGCGCGAATAACACTCTGCGGATCGACCCATTCATGAGCCGTATGGCTTCCGGCTCCCGTTGGGCCAAGTGTCAGTGTTGGGATGCCGCGAGCGGCGATGCGATTTTCGTCGGCAACAGAGCGGCCGATATAATACGAATGAGCACGTGAATGCTTCTCGACGGCATGTAAGAGCGTCTTTATCTCGGGCAGATCGAGCCGCACTGCATACGCTTTGCAAGGCGGGGTCGGACGTGGGCGCGGCGCCATTTCGATAAGCGCGCGCCCATCGACTTTACCGGACCTTTGGAGATCTGAGATTAGTGCGCGCAAGCGCATAAGCTCGTCGTCGGGAGACTCGTCGGGGAGAAACGTGCGATCTATCACAAATGAAGCGTGATCGGGGACACTCAACATCGGCTCGCCGCCAGTATGATAGCTGATGTATGCCGAGTTGATGCTACGAGCGCCGTCCTTAGAAAATGAACGGCGAATTTCGGCAAAATACTCGATCAGCGCCGCCTGAAGCTTTACCGATTCGTGGGTTGCGTTGACCATTTCTTTCGAAATGAAAGCGTCTGCGCCATGGCATGCTTTGCCGGTTATGTGAACGTCAAATTCAACGCGGCCAGTTCTGCCGATGCCGATCACTTGATGATTTGCTGAAAGAACGTCATCGCACTCGCCCGCATCGCCAATTTCTGGAGCAATCGCGAGGACGACATCGTTGAGGAATTCGGAATTACAAAGCGCGTCAGCGCCGAAGGAATAAAACTCCTCGTCTACGACAAGCGCAATTTTGATCGCGTAGCTCTGACTTTGCGTGTGTTTAGCCGCATCGAGAATTGCGGCGAGCCCGCCCTTCATGTCGTTTACGCCAAGGCCGAACCAGAGATCTTTTCCGTCAATCTTTTTTACTGCCACGGAGAAGGGATCCGTTTGCCACCCTTTTTTGACGTCCACCGTGTCTGTATGACCGAAGAGAAGGATCGACTTTCCATTCCAATTTTTGGGATATCGCACAGCGAGCACATTCCATCGTGCCGGGACTTCACGGCGAGCGCCGCTCACTTCGAGCTGCTCGTGTCCGTGCAGATTCTGTCGCGAGACATCAAAGCCGGATTCGCGTAGGTATTGCTCGAGAAAAATGTTGATCGTTTCCTCGCTGCCAAGGCCGACCACGCTGCCGTCTGGTCGGTGAAAATATTGGAACGGATTTACTGAAGGGATCGAAACCAGCGATTTAAGAAGCTCTAATGCACTCACTGCGGCGGCCATTAAATAGGATACGATTGAAGAAGGCTAACATACCTCGCACCTCAAAGCATACTGATTGACGCGGATCGGCAGTGAAAAATACTATCTTCACTCACTCCCCTGTGGATCTATACTTGCTCATCGTTATTAATTGGATTTATTCGCTATGAGCACAGGCCCAGAACCGCGCGACGACGATCGCGCCCAAAAAATAGGGGGAGAAATTGTCCGTCGCCTGAAGTCGTACACCGAGGAGTTGCAAATGCCTTCTGAAGGAATGCTACGTGTTCCTGCCGGTACGCCCCTGAGTGAGATCTTGGAAGTCGTCAATATGGGTATCGGCATCGAGCAGGTTCGCGCCGGAACGAAGCAGGAGGACGGGAGCGAAGATTTGTATCAGGTCGTTTTCAATCTGGTAAATTTTTCGCAAGCATCTTGCGGTACGGCTCTTCCCGATTGGGTCTCGAAAAGCGTGCTCGAAACGCTTAGAGGAACGCGCGTGCGGCCGCGGCGTGGCGGCGAATAGTACTGGCATCTGGAAGCGCCGCATTACCCGAGCCACGACATTCCTAGAATTTCTGCGATTCACTGCAATAGAACGTATATCACCGCTATGAAAATACGGGGGTGCATCGTTTGGCTAATTTAGCTCGGTACACGATAAATGCCGTAAATCGCGTTTAACTGATGATCTTCTAAATTGATCTCCTTCTTAAGCTTCTGAGCGGACCAATCGTACCAGCCAACCCTTGTCACTGCCGTTTCTGATCGATCTTTATCGGACAGGCC
>CAYTAW010000479.1:0-2732 GCA_964435675.1 uncultured Bdellovibrionales bacterium | reverse complement strand
GAGTTGTATCGTCCGCTCTTTCAGCGTCACGGGCTGGCCAATATATTTTTAATTACGGCGCGTACCTCGGAGGAGCGCATTCGTCTTCTCGATCAAAACTCCGATGGATTCCTGTATCTTGTTTCTTCGGAGGCGACAACCGGTGGTCAGCTTGAGATCGGCAGCGCCATTCAGGACTATTTTCACCGTGTGGCTCAGATGAAGCTGCGCAATCCGCTCGTCGTCGGATTCGGCATCTCTGATCAGCGCAGCTTTTCAAGAGCTGTTATCGATGCTGATGGCGCCATTGTTGCCAGCGCATTTCTGCGCCATCTCGAAACAAGTGGGGCAGGGCCGGAGAGCGTAGCGCGGTTCGTCAACGGGATTTGTCCTGGCGAGAGGTGAGGAGCTATGACGGAGTCGAAGCTCACCATCGCCGATCGCATCCGTACGCTTCGAAAAGAATATCAGGCCCAGTCTCCGCTCGTTGAAGAGGCAGTGCACGCTGATCCGTATGCTCAGTTTGCCGCTTGGTTCGATGCCGCGGTAAAAGCCGATCTCGAAGAGCCAAATGCGATGACGCTCGCCACCTGCGGCAAGGACGGGCAGCCCTCGGCGCGTATCGTCCTTTTGAAGGACTATTCCAGCAGCGGATTTGTTTTTTTTACGAATTACGAAAGTAAAAAGGGGGCACAGCTTGAGGAAAATCAGCGGGCGGCGCTACTTTTTTTCTGGGCGGAATTCGAACGACAGGTGCGTATTGAAGGTGACGTTTCGAAAACGTCGCGCGCACAAAGCGAAGCGTATTTTTCGTCGCGACCGCGCGGCGCTCAATTAGGAGCGGCGGTATCGCGGCAAAGCGCCATCATTGCCGGACGCTCGGAACTTGAAGCGAGGCATGCAAAATTCGACCGCGAATATGAAAAGGTAGAAATTCCGTGTCCTGCGCACTGGGGCGGCTATATACTGAGCCCGCGTTATTTTGAGTTTTGGCAGGGACGGGAGAACCGTCTTCACGATCGCATTTCGTACCGTAAGGAAGCAGCGGCAAGCTGGCGTCTTGAACGTTTGTCCCCGTAGCAGAGTAGTATGAAAACTCCACGAATCGCGCTCATCGGCGCCGGTTTTACGATTGAACGCGTCGCGGCAAAGCTCGTGCCGGCCGAGACCGTCATTGCCACGCGCTCCGAGGAGAAAGCGGCGCGGTATCGAACGCTCGGTTTTTCCGCGCAGCAGCTCGATATCGCCAATGCGGCGGAGGTGGCCCAGTTTTTTCTCCGTTTTTCCAAGCTCGAAACGCTCGTCGACAGCGTTCCGCCTTTGAGCGGCGACCTGCGCGCCGGAGGAACCGCGCACGATGGTGTGCGCAATATTGTCGAAGGAGCGCGCAGCGCAGCGCTGAAACGGTTGATCTATTTGAGTACAACGGGTGTATATGGCGTTGATGATGGCAGCATTGTGGACGAGGAGCATCCAGAACTTCCTCGCGGCACTCGCGGCAAGAATCGACTCGAAGCGGAAAAGATATACGAGGCATCGGGGATTCCCTTTTGCGCGCTGCGCATCGCTGCGATATACGGCGCAGGGCGTGGCGTCGGCTTAGCGCTGCGCGAAGCCCGGTATCCTTTTATCGACGAAGGGTTGCGCTGGAGCAACCGCATACATGTCGACGATTTGGCAGCCGCGATTGTGTCCGCTATTGAATATCCGGGAACGTTGCCGCGGGCGCTCAACGCCGCTGACGATATGCCGGCTTTGACTCGCGACGTCGTCGAACACTATTGCGATAGATTTGGATTTGCGAGGCCTGCTTCAATTACGCATGAAGACGCGCGGGCGCGCGGTTTAGAGTCACTGCTCTCTAATCAGCGCGTCTCGAATGTGCTTTTAAAGAAGACGCTCAATTTGACGCTTCGGTATCCGTCTTTTCGCGAGGGAGCCGGTAGTGAGTTTGAAGGCGAGGCGCCGGTGCGCGAGATCAAGCCTCGCTCGCGCTAGATTCCGGGCAATCATCCCCGGCAATCAGCCGCTGAGGGCGCTTCATCTGCAATATAATCCCGGTTAAGAGCGTGCCGATGGCCATCGCCGCCCATTCATAAATGTATCCAAGGTGGCGTCCCGGAGGAATGACGGTATCAAAAACCGCGATCGGATACCGGGGGTCGAGCGTTTTTTCACGGGCAGTAATTGTTTTATCGATGTCTCTGCCGAGCAGTAGCATCTCGTCACGGCCTGATTTCGTTTCGATCAATTGCTCTTCGACAATGAGCGGCGCGTCCGCGGGTATAATCTCCACGTAAATCGGAAGAATCGGATAGGGAAGCTGCTTTTGAATATTCTTGGTATCGACGCGGAGCCATGCGTCGACCCAGGGGAGGTCAGTTCCCGCCGGCGGATCGCTCGGACTAAAAAGGCGGTGCTCATTACTTTCTTTAACCAAACCGATAAACGAAACTTCGATAGGGCGATTTAATTTCTTTCGCTCTTCTCGCCCCATGAAGGCAAACGAGACGAATCCGCGATTGACGAGGATCGACTGGGAGGTCTCTTTAATTTTGCATGGCGTGATCACGAACGCGCCGGGCTTCTCTTCATAGCGCCGGTTGCGCAAGATCATCTCGTGGTCGTAATCGTAGATGCACGTGATATTCATGCGCCGGTGCAACAGCGAATTCCAATCGGTATTCGCATCCCGGACAAAAGGCACGATCGACTCCGGCGCGAGTTTGAGCCGAGCTTCGAGCGTTTTTATC
>CAYTAW010000478.1:0-2734 GCA_964435675.1 uncultured Bdellovibrionales bacterium | reverse complement strand
AGCCAGTGCAGCGTTTCCCTACCTATCCCAAATGATCGAACGCAAGGAGGAGCATCTATTAGGGCAAACACTTTTTACCTATACTCGCCTGATTTTAGTTGGTTCGCTGGCTGTGGTTGTCGCCGTTTCTCTCTTTTCCGGCGATATTATCAGAATGCTTTTTGAGCGGGGAAGATTCGGTGCCGCCGAAACGCAAACGGCCGCGTTCGTGCAGCAGATGGCGATCTTGCAGCTGCCCTTTTATCTTTTGAACATTCTTTACATGCGCGTGATTATGGCCAAGCGTATCGGATCTTATTTGGCGGTGATCACGACGGTAAGCATTTTGTTGAATGTGCTGCTAAATCTGGTTTTCTCTAAATATTACGGTGTGGCAGGTATAGCGCTTTCAACTAGTTGCGTGTACCTCTGGTCTTCCGCCGCCTTAGCGCTTGTAATACGGCTAAGAAAGTAGTCCCAGAATATTAAGTCCGCCCTATTTCAATCCGTTGATAGTTCGCGAAGTAACAGGTATTACCGAGGATTGTATGGTTGATGGAATATCACGCACTGGGTCTGCGGGGATACAGAAAGGATTCGAAAACGCGGCTCGCCATTCAAAAGAGATTGTCAGTGCTTCGCAATCGGAGGGAGACACGCTCGCTCCTGCAATCGAATTAAATAATGATGCGCGGCAAGTTCAAGCATCGGCGAAAGTCGTAAAAATTGCCGACGAACTAAATGGCGCGGTTTTGGATATCGTGGCCTGACGATTCAGCCTGCGATTCTGACAGCTGACCGTTACAAATAGCCCTCGAGATGATCACCGCTAAAAAGACGAGTGTCCAAAATGGAAACGCAGTAGTGGTGACTGAAATAATCCACGGAATACCACTTGGATTCTGTTCTATCGCCGCGCGCGCGAGGTCGACATCGACGACGAAGAGCACTGTTATCGCAGCCAATCCCGAGGTTTGAAAGTGTGAACGTAACTGCGGCGTCAAGAGCAGGAGAAGGAGTGGCGCGGTTAACACGAGCGAGTGCTGCCACGTAATGGGGCTAATCAGAAACATGGGAATTACCTGAGACCAAAAGACAAGATCACGGGTAGGTTGTTCAATCTGCGCTTTATTGGCGCGAAGAATAACTACGGCTGCCGCAGAAGCTACCGCAGCGCATAGTATCCACCATAAAAAGGGAATCGCCTCGGGGTTCGAGATCAGCGGTGTAGTGTATGGCGTGGCGGCGAAGGTGCGCTGCAGCAGGCCCCTGATCGAATGATTTATTGGAAATATTCCCCACTCGGCGACATCACGTGGGATTATAGTGCTAGCATAGTGAATCACATCATCGATTCCGAAGGCTGCGGAGCTAAGCGCAATACCGGCAAAAAATGTCGCCGCGAATCCGGCGAGTGCGCGCCAATTTTTCTCAAGGACGAAGAGTATTAGAAGATAGGCTGGGAAGAGCTTAATCAGCGAGGCCGCCGCGAGCGGGACTCCCGCGAGCTGCCGCCATTTTAGATTCTGTGATCTCCACAGACACCAACTCACGGTGATCAGCATTAATAGCATACCATTTAACTGTCCGAGGCCGAACGTACTTACGACGGGTGCCCAGAACGGTAATCCGCAAAGAGCGGTAACAGTCATTCTGCCTGAGAGCCCTAAGCGGCGGGAAAGCAATAGCACCGAGGCGATTATCAAAAGAGCCTGCAGGCAGTTCCATACGATAAAGGCCTGATCGACGGGTAGATAAATGAACGGCATTGCAAGTAGGGTTAGAAAAGGAGGGTGAAAATTATTGAATTCGTTGGTACCCCAGCCGCCGGCGCGTGATGCGATCACGCCGATATGATCTCCGTAGAGCGACTGCCCACTCGCTCCCGACACCGCCGCGGCATAGTCCTGAACAAAGTCGTTTCCGATAAGTCCGTACGGTGCGGCGTGTATGATCGCCGCCCCCCAGAGAGCGACAATTGTAATCCCCGCGACAATCCGGTAGCGCGGCGCTGTTGCTGATTCATCGTCCATAGGTGCCGTAGTAACCGTAAACGTTTTGCACCGATTGGGCCATAAAAATCGGCAACGTAATTTACTTGCGCTTGCTTCTGAACCGGCTATTCTAGCGTTATGAATATCCGCTCAGTCATTCGCGGCGTCGCCCATTTCGTCCCTGATAGAACCGTACATAATGAATACCTATCGACGCTGATGCCGACCAGCGATCAATGGATCACCGAGCGTACCGGTATCAAGGAGCGGCGCTTCGTTGAGCCTGGGACCTCGTCGTCGCAGCTCGGCGTTCTCGCGGCGCGAGATCTATTCTCGAAGCTCGCGATCCAGCCCGATACGATAGATATGATTGTCGCGGCGACGCTCTCGCCTGATTATTATTTCCCCGGCATCGGAGTTATTTTGCAGCGTGAGTTGGGGCTGCCTCACGTGCCTGCGTTGGATATCCGCGCGCAGTGCTCCGGGCTGGTCTACGGACTGGCCACCGTTGACGCATTCATCCGCTCCAAGCAGGCGCGTCGTGTGTTGCTCGTCTGCGCCGAAGTACAGTCACCTGTGTTAGAGTTTTCGGAGCGCGGACGGGAGATGGCGGTTCTATTCGGCGATGGCGCAGGCGCGCTCTTAATCGAGGGCGAAGAGAGCGAGGAAGCCGCCGTGGGCAGCAACTCGCTGCGCGGAATAGTCGATTCGGTACTCGGCAGCGACGGTAGCGGAGCGGAAGTTCTCGCGCTCAAATATCC
>CAYTAW010000477.1:0-2739 GCA_964435675.1 uncultured Bdellovibrionales bacterium | reverse complement strand
GGGTATATCGTGAGCCGGAGGCGAGCCAGCAATGCATATACTGAACGCTGAAAAAATAGGGTCGCCCGCAGGGAGTCTAAACCCTCATTTTTTGGACGTTGTAGCGCTTTCAGGGCTGCCATTTTTCTTACGAGGGGTATATGTATTTTTGGCTCGCCTCCGGCGTCGCAATATACTGAACGACGTGACCTCAGAGGTAAAAACGGAAAACTAAACTGCGTTCAGTATATACCGTCGCCGCAGCGTAGCTATTTGCAACCCCCTTTTCAGATGCCTCTGAAGCCGCTCAGGAAAAAGGGGAGAATACAACCTCTTCGCACCCGTGTATATTCGACTCGTTTAGAATAAAGACCCCAAAATGTGGAAAAAACCCATAATTGCCCTTAGCGGAGGACTCGGCTCCGGCAAATCAACGGTAGCCGATCTCTTTCGGGCTAAAGGCGTTCCGGTAATTGACGCCGATATTCTTGCGCGCGAAGTGGTCGCCCCGAATACCCCCGGACTGGCCGAAATAAAAAAAGCCTTCGGCGCCAATATACTGCTGCCCGACGGCTCGCTCGATCGCCGGACGCTTGCGCGCCAGATATTTTCTGACGAACACAAAAGAAAACAGCTCGAATCACTGCTTCACCCCCGCATTCGCGCTGCATTTCGCGACGCGTTGAATTCGCTCCCCGACTCACCTGCCCCGTTCGCGCTGTACGCCATCCCCCTTTTCTTCGAAGCGCAGAGCGGTCACGACGAACTGAAAAAAGTAATAGTCGTATGGGCGCCCGAAGAAACCTGCATCTCCCGCATCATGAGTCGGGACCAATTGAGCCGGGATGAAGCGCTTCAGCGCGTGCGGACACAGCTGCCCATCGATCGCAAGGCAGCGCAGGCGAACTGGGTAATCAAAAACGTCGGCGATCGGTCGGAGCTTAATACCCAAGTTGAAAATATCTTTAGCGAGGCTGCGAAGCTATGATAGCCTACGATCCGATGAATGCTCACGAAGCCGCTGTAGTATCGGATGTCGCAAGTGCTGTCGAACTCGGCAAGCGCGAGCGAAAGCTGATAAAGTTTTTTCTATTTGCCACGCTGCTTCTGCTGCCGATCCCGTTTGGCGGCGTTCATGAGCGGACATATCTCCCTTTCTCCCTTTTGCTGTCGAGCGTCCTCCTATTCGTGGCGCTCAGGGAGCCACAGCGTTTCGGGGGCGTGTTCTCCGGTGCATCCGGGAGAGCCTCACAACTCGTCTCATGCTCCCTTGCGGCAATGCTTATATATACGGCAGTCCAATATTGGGCATTTTCCTACACGAGCTTCAATCACCCCGTGGTCGGCAAAGCAACTCGGCAAATAGACCTCGGCGTATTCGTCACCGGCTGGCGCGAGATCGTCAACTTCCTTGGAATATTCCTGCTGGCTCGACTCTATCTGGGTGAATCTCGATCTGCCCAGAAATCACTGGCACGGGTGATTATGCTTTCCGGCGGCATTGTTAGCCTAATTGCGATTAGCCACTGGCTCTATGATAACGGCATGTTGTTTTGGATTTTCGAGCCAGAAACAAATTCTACCAATCGCCGCGCACGCTGGCCTTTCGTCAACCCTAATCATCTGGGAGATTTTCTGTCTCCTATTTTCTTTTTAACCCTTGGCGGTGTCGTGACGCTGGTGAATCGCCTTTTTGAACGCGAGATTACGCGCGGTCGCAGACGTAATCGCACGCTGGTCGCATTGATCAGCAGCGAAGATTTCCATGTCAAAGTCATGAAACCGATTGTGCTCTGCTTACCACTTTTATCAATTTCCCTGGCGCTTCTCGGCAGCCAGTCGCGCGGCGCATGGTTCGGAACTTCGGTGGCGCTGCTGGTGTTTACATTTTTTTCCTCTTCGCAGCCGGTGAAGGAAGAATTTACGGCGGGGCAGACGGTCATCCATATGGATACGCGTCGTCGCTCACGTGGCGGCAGATCGGTCGGTGCGCTAAAAATGGATGGGAGCTGGGCACTGCTGTTGGTCGAAACAGTAAAAAAATTTATTAAGCCGCTTGTGATAACGGCAGCCGCTCTTGTCGTGCTTTTTTTCTTAAACTCTCAAGGACGCGATCTGGTTGCCGGACGCCTTGAATACGGATTGCTTTACTCAATGGAAGATATTCGTTGGACGTTCTATGCCGACTCTTGGAGGATGTTTATCGAACATCCGATCTTCGGGGTTGGACTAGGCGCGTGGGAAAAGACCTATTCACCCTATGCGTCGCCCGCGCTCGCCGGACTCAATCCTGTCTATCTTCATTCGGATCCATATCAACTGCTCATTGAACTTGGAATTGTCGGGTTTTTACCGCTAGCGCTGATAGTCACCGCCGTTTTAACAAGCGGTATTTATGCAATTAGGCGACAGCGACCGTTGGAGACTCGTCTTCCGGTGCTTGCTACTTTTTGCGGATTAATCGCTTTCTCGATTGCGACGCTTCCCGAGTTCCCAATGCGCATACCCGCAATCTCAGCCCTTGTTGCTGCATTTTTGGCTTTCTTTTTGGCGCAGACCGAAAGTCGGCCTGAGCGGCGTTCAATTGAGGAGCTCGTCTCTATTGAGCCGGGCTAGCCCCCCCCCAAAAAAGAACCACCCAGCCTTTATACACCCCCGTTCTAAAATCAAGCCGTCTCGCCAGCCCGCTCTTTCCCTCCTCCTTTCAATCCCTCGTAAAATTGCGCTCACGGACTGAAATGGAATCACGCGGGATCAACA
>CAYTAW010000476.1:2533-2741 GCA_964435675.1 uncultured Bdellovibrionales bacterium | reverse complement strand
GAATGGCGGCCGCCGTATACGATTCAATATTGGAATACAGCCCCGTTCCTATACGCCCTTGAGCAGATGGCGAAATGGAGTTTTTGGTGGCCGGCGTTTATCGCTATTATCGGTTCTCTGCTAGCAACACCGTTTATTCGTTCGAACTCATACATACGTGAGCGCTGGATCCTTTTTACCTGGGTGATGATCTCGTTTCAAAAGATTG
>CAYTAW010000476.1:752-2494 GCA_964435675.1 uncultured Bdellovibrionales bacterium | reverse complement strand
CAGGTTAAATTTCCCCGATACCTGCTGCCAATATATCCCTGTCTATGCATTTTTGGCGCCTGGGGCATCGATGCCGCGGCGCGCTGGCTCGCTGACCGGTTACCGCTTTTGCAGCGACGCCCGGTATGGGGAATTTTTAACGCCCTCGTACTTGTTCCCACCGCATGCTTCGGATTTGCCTTTCACACTATCTATAATTATCCGCATTCCTACGAAGCAGCGTCTTATTGGATTTACGAAAACGTCCCGCCCGGTTCACGGATCGTTGGCTTTCATTGGGACGACAAGATTCCGCTGACGCTTCCCGGGCTCGATCCCCGCTCGCATGATTATAAGATCGACGACCAGGAACTGCGCATGTATGAGCTGCCGGACACGCCGGATAAAATTCGAGAAATGGCACGAATTCTGGAAAATGCCAATTATTTAGCATGGCCGACCCAGCGAATTCCCGGATCGCTGCCGCGCGTGCCCGACGAATATCCGCGCAGCCTCCGTTTTCTTCAGATGCTCTACACGGGCGAGCTCGGCTACGATTTGATCTACACCCACAAACAGCGCCCGGAACTCGCCGGCTTCGTATGGCGCGATGACGAGCTCGATGAGAGCTTTTCTGTATACGACCACCCGAAAGTGATGATTTTTAAAAAGTCGCGGCCGATGTCCGCCGACCATATGGTGGGCATGATTGAGAGGAACATACTACATCCAGGATCGGCGTTCACGCGCGCTCAGTTTCTGAACGCCGACCGGAACGTATCGGTCCCTGCCGCGCAAACAGGCGCCGACTCCGATTCCCCCCTGACGATAATTATTTGGTTCGTGCTGCTACAGATCCTTGCTTTCATCTCGTGGCCATTCTTGGCCGTCCTGTTCAAGAGCTCGCTCGATCGCGGGTACCTCCTGTCAAAAACGTTCGGCGTACTTCTCTTCGGGATGCTTTCGTGGGGGCTGTCGTTAGCAGGCGCGATTCAGCTGACCGCGACAGGACTGCTGCTCGTCGTCGGACTGATTTCCTTCGGCTCGCTCTATCTTTTGATGCGATCTACGATGCTGCGCTTCGAGCTCCAAGATATCGTTCGCGAACGCGGCTTCGCTACGGAGGGATTATATTTCTCGGCAACGCTCATCTTGATGATCCTTAAAGCCTATCAGCCGGAGATTTTCTGGGGTGAGAAGCCGATGGATTTTGGTCTCCTCAATTATTTTTATCGCCTCGACGCGCTGCCTCCGGAAGATCCGTGGGCCGCAGGACACACGCTTCAATATTATTACCTCGGCACTTTTATCGTGGCCATGCTCGGCAAACTTTCGGGCGTGCCGCCTGAGATCGGGTTTAACTTAGGAATGGTGCTGATTAGCACGCTTGTCATTATCGGAGTCTGTGCGATTTTTAGCTGTTTCACGCGCTACACGGCGCTGGCGATTGGCGGAAGCTTGCTTTTCTTTTTCTCTTCGAATTTCGAAGTGCTTCACCTCTGGTTTCAAAATAAGATTCACAGTTTCGATCTTTTCTGGGCATCGAGCCGCGTGCTCCACTCCCCCGCTTTCGCGGAATATCCGCTCTGGTCCTTCCTCTTCGGCGATCTCCATGCGCACGTAATGGCGCTCCCATTCACGCTGCTGTTGATTGGCATTGGAATTTCAATGCTGCGCGAGTGGTTCAATGATGAGCGGGAGCCCAATCTGGTGCTCGCTGGGCTCTACGGCCGGCCGCTCAAGCCGCGCACGCGGATGAACGC
>CAYTAW010000476.1:0-742 GCA_964435675.1 uncultured Bdellovibrionales bacterium | reverse complement strand
CATCAATACCTGGGACTGCATCAGCTATTCAATTTTCAGCATTCCACTTTTTCTTTCGACACTTCTTAGCAACGAGCGGCGCAACGCCTGGCTCACCTACCAAGAACGCTTTACCCTGCTCACCTGCCGCGGTTCAGTCGCGGTGCTCAGCATGGCGATCGTAATTATCCCGTTCTACCGCACGGCGACATCGGCAGTGCGCATCGGCTGGGGATCCGTATACCGCGAGGAATTCAATTCCCCTGAAGAGCTGTTTTTCTTCAATGGGCACTGGTTTTTACTACTCGCTATTGCGTCATTCTGTTTAATTGGCGCCGCGCTTAACCGGTACCGGAGCAAGGTCTCACAACCTCGAATTTATCTTGTCGGACTCCTAACGATAATTCCAATTGTATTTACCCTCTTCAGCCGCCTGCGCGGCGCTGACGGCACACCATGGCCGGGCGTGCTTATTTCAAGCGCGATCATCTTCTTTTCGAGCGTTCCGTTAATTTTTCCGATTAAGCAAGCGCGCATTCTGTTCTTTGCGATTTGCGGCGTAAGTGCCGGTGTGATTTTTGCCGCCTCGGAAACATTCTTCCTTTTTGATCGCATGAATACGATCTTTAAGTTTTATAGTGCGCTCTGGTCGCTGCTGGGCGTTACGGCCCTCGGTGGATTATTGCTCTTTATCGAGGGCAACCAGCGCCGTCCGCAGTTCTTCATCCGGCGCATGGAGGTTCTCATTCCGCCACTCCTGATC
>CAYTAW010000475.1:0-2748 GCA_964435675.1 uncultured Bdellovibrionales bacterium | reverse complement strand
CGCAGCAATCAAAAAGTACAACATCAGATTTCGGCTATTCGCGCAGCTCGTCAGGATATTTACAATGGCGCAGCGCAGGTCGTACGTGTCGGCGTTCACCAAACATTTATCTGTCAGAACGACGATGAGGCGATTCGCGCCACCTCCGAAGCGGTAGCAACCTTCCCGCAGCTTAACGGTTCACGCGGAATGATTCACGAGATCTCCGACCTCGGGGTACTGATTAATTCCCTGCCGGCAGCGTACGATCCTGCCAATGATGGCCCGGGCTGGACGTCGATGATGCAGTCATCACGAGCCGTGCGTCTTTTCCCTCTTTGGGGGAACTGGCAAGGAAGTCAGGGAGCGCAATTCGTACTGCCAAGCCTCTGGAACCGCGAGCTCGTCGGATTCGATTTATACGATTCCAACATCGCCCCGAACGTGCTCATAAGCGGCGTGTCGGGCGCTGGTAAGAGTTACCTGCTCTGCTACCTGATTATCACCATGAATCGCGGTCACTTCTCGACACTCGCCGACGGCCGCGTTCAGGAACGTCCGCCAATTACCTTCATCTTTGATAAGGGCATGGTTGGTCAACCGTGCGGTTTCGATAAGACGGCGCGTCTGTTCGGTGGACGTATTTACGAAGCAACTCCGTCGCGCGCACCGGCCATGAACTTCCTGGCGCGCCTCGGCGAAACACCGCCGGATAATCACAATGAGGACTATAAAGATCTTCTTGATATGTGCGCGGACATTATCGTCGATATGGCGACCGACAGCACGAATACTCCAGATCGCCTCGAACGCGCCAGCGTCATCGAGTCGCTCCGTGAAGCACACCGCCTGTACCGCAACGGTCCGATGCGCCGCGAATTGATCTTGAGCGATGTGGTAGCCGTTCTTCGCGCACCGCAACGTGTTGACGAACCGGCCGACTCGGCGCAACGTCGTCAGCGCATCTCGACCTTGATCGGCGATTACTACGGCGATGGCACATATGCGCGCTTCTTCGATCGCCCTGGAGCGCTCAAGCTCAAAGAACGCTTTATCGTCTTCGATTTGAAAGCATTGAGCAGAAACCCCGACTTGCAGCGGGTATTCCTCAAGGTCGCAATGCTCTGGGCGGATACGATTATGAACGATCCAAGCGAGCTCGACAGCCGCAAGATCCTCGTCTTCGACGAAGCGCACGATCTTATCGGCAAAACCGCCGCGGGAACGATCGAAACGGCTTTCCGTCTCTATCGTAAACGTAAAGGTATCGTTATCGCCGCATCCCAGTCTGGTGAAGACTTCTACGTCGGAGCCGGCGGTCAAGCAATCGTGCAAAACAGCGCGCACAAAATCTTCCTTCGTCAAGATCCGAATAAGTTCCACTTGACCGCCCAAGCGTTCAATCTTACCGAGCAGCAAGCAAACGTGATCATGCGCCTGCGCACCGTAAAAGGACTCGAATCGCAGTTCTATCTCATTTCAGATATCGGTGAAGCAGCGCTCGTACTGCCGCTCGAGCCGGCCTTCTACTGGGTCAGCACGAACAACGGTGACGATAACCAACTCTTTGCCGAGCTGCTTCAGCGCAATGGCGGAGACTTTGCCCTTGCGCTTGCGCAGGCGGTATCGGTCGCGCCGAATGGAGCTGCATCGCTGCAGATGTCGGCGCGCTCTTCGGCCAAGGGAGGGGGCGAAGACGAGGAGAATATCTCCAACGCCGTTCTAGGGTTAATGGATGGATCAAATCAGGTTGAGTAACGGATTAGAGGTTATATGAAGACGAACACTCTACGAATTTTTCTTATTGCCGGCCTGTGCTCGCTCCCGGTCTTAACCGGCTGCACTACCGTCTATCGCAACGGAAACGCTATGGGCGACGTTACAGAGGCTTTTAACGATATATCCATCGATCCAAACCTTTCTCCTGCGCGCTCCGGTGTAGTAGAATCGGTATGGGAGGAACCTATGGTAGACGTAGTCGAGGTTCCCCCGGGTCTTGATGCGGAGGGTATCTATTACCGCCCGGCGCATCACGAGGTGGTAGAAGTTCGGCAAGGGCGCTGGCAGTATTACAAACAGCCAAAGCGCTAAAACAGCCGCAATAGAGATTAAGGAGCGCTCACCATGGCAATGATTAGTATAAAAAATTTAGTCGCACCGGTGAGCAACTCAGTGCATCTTGCCACTATTTTTTTTCTAGCCTTTTTTTTCGGCGTCTGGCGTTGGTCAAACGGTGAGGTGAACTTCGTCAAAGGCGGAAGAGCCACCGCCCCGCGCAGCATCGAACGCGAGCAATCCCGCGATGAATTGAAATTTCTCGAACCACAGCGAGAGCAGCAGCCGAGCAAAACCAATTCGATAGTTGTTCCCGAACGCGCGGCTGACGATTTATTACAAAGCATCCTCAAGAAACCAAATAATTCGGCGGCCCAAGAACGGAAAGCCCCTGAGCGTGATTCGGCAAATCGCGGCCGCTCGGGAAGCTCTCTCGAGGACATTGAGCGCTCTCTCGGTATAAGCAACAAGAAGTGAGGGCGTCGTGGAGCCCGGTATCTCTTCAAGGAAAGCGCTATGAGCTCCACGGGTGAGGTTTTAATTCCAAAGGTTTGGCGCTCTGAGATTAACTTGGTCGTAATGTATTTTTTTACCTCCATAGTATCGATTATCGTTTCGCACTACTTCCCGGCAACCGTTATCTCGGGCACGGTCTTTGCCTATGGCCAATGGCGCATGGTGCTCGATTTGCCGCTTTTTTGCCTGATACCCGCC
>CAYTAW010000474.1:0-2753 GCA_964435675.1 uncultured Bdellovibrionales bacterium | reverse complement strand
CCCTCGATTCACCGAATGCCACTCCATGAAACGACGCTTACTCTGGCAACTCTTCCCTTCATACCTTGTCGTCATACTCATTACCTTAATGACCTATGGCTGGCTCGACCAGATCGACGCGGAGCGCTTCGTTTCGCGGGCGGTGATAACCCTCTTGGCTTTTTCCGCCGGTATGCTCTGCGCAGTTTTTTTCAGCCGCATGATTATCGTGCCGCTTCGTCTCTCGCTTGGCGAGATACGGCGCGGAGCGGATCTTTTCTCGCGCGGAGAACTTTCTCGCCGGCTTTCGGTTCCTGAGCCTAAAGAGTTTTACGACCTTGCGCATACGCTGAATCGCGTCGGACTCGAACTCAAGTCGCGCATCGGGGTTGTTGAACATCAGCGTAACGAACTTAATGCGATACTGGGTTCAATGCGTGAAGGCGTGCTTGTGCTCGACAGTGAACACCGCATTGTGCGCTTGAATGACGCGGCGGAACGTATACTCGGGGTTTCGCGCAGCAGCGCGCTGGGGAAAATGAATTATGAATTGGTGCGCAATGTGGCGCTACAGCGACTGCTCGATCAGGCAATTTCCGAACGCCGTGATATCGAAGGTGAAGTGACGCTATTTGATCCGGTGGAGCGCTCGATACAGGTATATGCCCGTATTATCTCCGACGGAGTGTCGCTCGACGGCATTTTGGTCGTGCTCAATGATTTGACCCATCTGCACCGCCTCGAGAATGTGCGCCGCGAATTCGTCGCCAATGTTTCGCACGAATTGCGCACGCCCATCACATCGGTGAAGGGATTTGTTGAGACGCTCCTCGACGGCGCGCTTGAGAATCCGAAAGAGGCGCGGCGGTTTCTCGAGATTATCGGCAGACAGGTTGATCGGTTGAGTTCAATCTTTGATGATCTACTCAGCCTCTCGCGAATCGAGCAGCAGGAAGGAAGCGGCGATCTGAATTTCGAGCGTGTAGCAATTTCAGATTTGGTCGAGGCGATGCTGCAGGCGTTCGAGAAGCGCGCGAGAGAGAAGGAGATCTCCTTCTCTCTCGAATTGACCAGTCACTATGTGATGATCAACCGCAATTTAATGGAGCAGGCGCTCGGCAATCTGGTCGATAATGCGCTCAAGCTCAGTCCGGAGAAATCTGCCATCGTGGTGCGCTCGGAACATTCCGGGAACGACATCATATTTTCAATCGCCGATTCGGGCCCTGGCATCGAAGCAGAGCATCTCCCGCGCATCTTTGAGCGTTTCTACCGCGTCGACAAGGGGCGCAGCAGAAAGCAGGGGGGGACCGGGCTGGGGCTGTCAATCGTTAAGCACATCGCTCAGGTGCATGGCGGCTCGGTAGACGTAAAAAGCCAGGTCGGACAGGGAACGACGTTTTTCATTAGAATTCCCGCTGAGCACCGCCAATTACAAGCGGTTTAATCCTTTCCTTTATTAGACGTTGTCACTGCGTCGACCCTTTATGCTATACCTAGTCGATTATTTGACGAGGGTTCCCTTCCCCCGGTCGCCGTGCTCCGCAGCGGCAGTTAAGACGGGATGGAAATACTTTTGGCGGAGCTCGAGAGCATTTTACAAATTACTTTACAAATTAAGGATTAATCATGGGTAAGTACAAAGCAGGGGTATTATTCGGCGAAGAATTAGAAGCGCTCTACAAAGACGCTAAGGATAACCAATTCGCGCTGCCTGCGGTCAACACTATTGGCACGAATACTATTAACGCGGCGCTTGAGGCGGCGGCAAAAGTTAACTCTCCCATTATCATCCAGTTTTCGAACGGGGGCGCGCAATTCATCGCCGGCAAAGGCATGCCTAACGACGCGCTTCAGGCAAACGTCAAGGGCGCAATCTCCGGCGCGCTGCACATTCATAATGTCGCCAAGGATTACGGCGTTCCGGTGATCATTCATACTGACCACGCCGCCAAAAAATGGTTGCCGTGGATTAGCGCATTGATAGACGCCGGCGAAAAGTTCAAAAAAGAAAAAGGGCAGCCGCTCTTTAGCTCGCATATGCTCGATCTTTCTGAAGAACCAATCGACGAAAATATTCATACGTCGGTCGAATTCTTCAAACGCATGTCGCCGCTCGGCATGGCTATTGAAATCGAGCTCGGTGTCACGGGCGGTGAAGAGGACGGTGTCGACAACAGCGGGATTGAAAATGAGAAATTATACACGCAGCCGCAGCATGTAGCGCTTGCGTATCAGGAACTGAAAAAGGTCGGCTCGCTGTTTTCGGTGGCGGCAGCGTTCGGAAATGTGCACGGCGTCTACAGTCCGGGCAACGTAGAGTTGCGTCCTGAGATTTTGAAAAATAGCCAGGACTATATTGAGCGCGAGTTTAAGACGGATCCAAAGCCGGTATACTTCGTTTTCCACGGTGGTAGCGGTTCGCCGCAGCACCAGATTCGCGAAGCTATCGGATACGGCGCGATAAAAATGAATATTGATACCGATCTTCAATGGAGCTTCTGGGAAGGGGTTCTCGGTTTCTATAACAAGAATCAGGCATTCCTGCAGGGGCAGCTCGGAAATCCGGAAGGCACCGACAAGCCGAACAAGAAGTACTACGACCCGCGCGTTTGGCTCAGAAAAGGGGAGGAGCAATTCATTAAGCGCCTCGAGGTGGCCTTCAATGACCTTAACTGCGTCAATCGAAACGCTTAACCGGCCGCCGGCTTTTCGGCTTGTTTGCGGTCGCTGAGAGCAATCGATACGGTCATATCGGCGAGGGAGTTCGTTAC
>CAYTAW010000473.1:0-2754 GCA_964435675.1 uncultured Bdellovibrionales bacterium | reverse complement strand
AGCCTTGGTAGAGTGGGGCTCGATGACATTCGCGGGTGGATTGAGCCGGCTGCCTTGGATGGCATCCCTAAGCAAGGAGGAAATTGGAGCGTCATCAGAGAGGAGAAACCCGCTGAAATTCAAAAGATGATTAACACGGGAGCGGTAAACGTGCTTGACGTGCGTAAAGCGTCCGAATATCAGGAGCTTCATATTGCGTCTGCACAAAACATCGTTCATACCCGCCTCGCCGCGCGATTAAGCGAAGTGCCCAATGACAAACCGCTTGCAGTGCACTGTCGCAGCGGTGTGCGGTCTTCTTACGCGTGCGCGTTGCTCGAACGTTCGGGTTTTGACATTATCAATATGGCGGGCGGAATGCTCGAATGGGAAAAATCAGGGTGCCCAGTCGAACGCTGAGTAGACCTAATTTTCATTTGACAGCGCAGACCCGCTCCAAGGTATTATTCTACGCCGATAATACATTTATCCGTGCCGCACCAACGCGGCGAATATTGGAGGAATAATGTCCTTAAGAATTAACGATACCGCGCCCAATTTTACAGCGGAAACAACGCAGGGCCCCATCACGTTTCACGATTGGATTGGCGACGGTTGGGCTGTCCTTTTCTCGCATCCAAAGGATTTCACGCCGGTGTGCACTACCGAACTGGGATACCTGGCCGGAATGAAGGCAGAGTTCGATAAGCGCAACTGTAAAATCATCGGCCTCAGTGTCGATCCGGTAAGCAACCATCTTTCTTGGGAGAAGGATATCGAGGAGACGCAGGGGCACAAAGTCACGTACCCGATGATTGGGGACACAAATCTCGAAGTGGCCAAATTATACGGAATGCTTCCCGCCGACGCGGGCTCGAGCTGCGACGGACGAACCGCGGCGGATAACGCAACGGTTCGCACAGTGTTTATGGTCGGACCGGACAAGAAGATCAAGTTGATGTTGAGCTATCCGATGAGCACGGGAAGAAATTTCGACGAAGTCCTGCGCGTACTTGATTCGATGCAGCTCACTTCGAAACACAAAGTTGCAACTCCGGCAAATTGGCGCAACGGCGATAATGTGATTATTCTTACCTCTGTCAGCGATGACGAGGCAAAACAGAAGTTCCCGGGCGGGTGGAACGCACCGAAACCTTATCTTCGGATCGTACCGCAACCAAAATAAGATTCGCGCCTGGCGCAGCGCAGCTGCGTCGGTGATTTTGCAGGAGTGTGTACCACAGCATGACTGACTCAGACGTCATCCATCCGGGCGTGCGAATTGGGCACGTGCACCTCAAAGTCGCGGACATCGAGCGCTCGTTGGCGTTTTATCAAGGAATCCTCGGTTTCGAAATTACGCAGCGGTATGGACGGGGCGCGGTTTTTCTTTCAGCCGGTGGATACCACCATCATATTGCTATAAATACTTGGGAGAGCGCTGGCGGGCAGCCGCCTCCGCGCTCGGCAACTGGGTTGTACCATGTTGCGATCCTCTATCCCGAGCGCCGCGAATTGGCACGCGCACTACGGCGCCTGATAAAGGCAAATGTGGCCCTTGACGGCGCCTCCGATCACGGAGTCAGCGAGGCTCTTTACCTGCGAGATCCCGATCGAAACGGAGTTGAACTGTATTGGGACAGACCGAAAGAACAATGGCCGCGCACTTTCGATGGCGCCTTAGCCATGGACACCGCGGCGCTCGACCTTAAATCCCTGCTCGCTGAACCCGCTTAGATAAAGTGGTTGCGCGGCAACCCTCCGCACCGTCGATTTATCCGACTTGGCTCTCGAGATACTGCTCCAATTTGTCGAACGATCCCGTCCAACCCTGCGTCATACCGCCGCGCGACTTAATAAACATTTCGAGCTCCTCTGCGGTGACAGAACCGTGCGCCTCCCAGGTTACCGTGACCCGCGTTTGCGAAGGCCCCTCCGAAGTTAACTGAACAGTGGTCAACATAATCTCCGGCCAGGTCGGCGCAAGTGGATGGCGAGAAATATTTTCCCTCTCATCGCAGAATTGCTGCGTATAGCGGATCAAATCCGGCTTGCGCATTTCAAGATACCTCGCACGACCATACATCTTCATACCGCCAGTTCCAGACATGCAGTAGAATGTGCTTCCACCCGCTTTTATGTCGGCGCGCAGAAATTCCATGCTGAATCCGGTAGGCGCAAGCCACTGCGCAAAATGCTTAGGATCGGTCCACATCTCGTACATCAACTCGATCGGCGCATCGAAACTGCGGTTAATGACGAACTGCTCTTTTCCTGACGCCCCCTTCTCAAGATACTCCGCTAGTCGATCCCAAGTGGCCTCTCCGCCCGCTTTCTTAATAAACTTACTGGTCTCCGCCGCTGCTTCCGGCGTCGGCAGCGTCATCGTCATGTCCATTTTTGTTTTACCGTTCACTTCGGTAAAATTCACCGTTACCCGAAAAAGCGGCGGATTATCGTCGTGGGCGCCGTGATCATACACTAACTTCGAATACTCCTGTACTTCGTGATAAAAAGTTTTATTCGGATAATCTTCCCCATTCGGGCCGTGCATCGTATACACCCAGCTTCCGCCAACGCGTAGATCTTTGCTGTGCGTCGTCAATGAAAAGCCGCGCGGCCCCCACCACCGCGCGACTTGCTCCGGATCAGTCCACGCCTCCCATACCGTTTCTACCGGCGCGTCATATATGCGGCTGATACGGAGCTCATTGCTGTTATTTTTTTCCGGCATATTTTTTCGCTTTTTTTCTCTTCGCGGTTACGGTCTTCAAA
>CAYTAW010000472.1:0-2755 GCA_964435675.1 uncultured Bdellovibrionales bacterium | reverse complement strand
AGCTTCGGGTGCGTAAACCGTCCGAACTGGACGCACTTTCGCGTTCCCTCCGCTCGCTCCTTTACCGGTTCCCGCCAAACGTCGCCAACCGGATTGGGTACATATTGGATGAGATCCCCGGCCCGCAATACGACGGATATCACCCGTACATGGCCGAGTTTTGCTGTCTACTTCACAATCCGCTCGATGAACGGAAGAACGCGTCGAGTATTGGCGGGTTGACGGTAGGCATTTCGAGCTTCGGTCAGTTGTATCGCTTCGGCGACGTCACTGGCGAGCTGGTTAACGCGTGGGGTGATATCGGCACCCTAAACTTTGCCTTTCCAATTTGGCGCTTCGATTCGCAGCCTATTCGCCTAAAGGGAAAGGGGGGCCACGACCAGGAGTCGCTGATGGAGCGCGCCGGTATCCTTAAAGTTGAGAATCCAGTTGATGAATATTGGACAAATCCTGATACGAATCAGCAGGAGCATTTGCTCGGCGCAATGTTCGCTATCGCGAAAGGGGTTCCGTTTCACGAGAAGTTCGATCATCAGAGTGCGACCAAGCTTGGATTCGCGCCGCTCGGAAGAGAAACTGTTATTGCCTTCAGGCGCGCCTGCATCATTGTCAGCCATCCGTCCCATGGAACGCTCGTAATTCGGAATTCATCGCATACGTTTGGACGAGATCGCTTTCGGCATTTTGGCGCCTGGCACAAAGATGGATTGAAGCTCCCTGAGATTACAAGCTTAACGCAGAAACAGATCGAGCGTAAATTTTTGGCGGTAACATCGGCGGAATTTTTCTCCCAGCATAAAACGGGCTATGCGGATGACGAGCATGATGCACCGACTTACGCACTGGCTGGTCGCCGTTCAGGGCGAACGATTGCGCAGGCGACGCAGCCCTTGACGTTCCTGACGGGGCAACTAAAGACGGCGCGTGCTGCGCTGTCTCGTATGAAATTCGACGCAAATATTTCGACCGCATGGTCTGCCGAGGGGGCGATGATAGGCGGCTATAGATCGCCGCTGTTTCGCAGCGCCGTCGAATTAATCGACGACCGCTTTCGTTTAGCCAAAAAAGATTTTGGTAAAACAATTGTGCCTGAGCTTGGCTTTGCTAACCCCGATTATTTTTTAGCGCCGTACTCGCGGCTGCGCACCACGGAAGACGCCATTGAGGTACTCTACCAACTCGCCGATGGCGAAGAAGCTCAGGTCACGGAGAAGGCTCTGCATCGAAGCGGCGTGCGTGACTTCTTGAATTCCGGCTTCTCGCGCGGACGAAGCGCCGAGCTCGTACTTTTGGCTCCAGAGGCGCAGCCATGAACAAATCAAAATAATGGTGAAATATAATTAACTAAATTAGGAGGATTACCTATGCCATCAACCCCTGTCGCCCCGCCGAAGCCTGCCCCAAAACCAGCGCCGGCACCCGCCCCCGAGCGAACGCCGAGCCCGAGCACTCCTCATCCCGATAGGCCGATGGAGCCCTTTAAGCCCCCAGCGAGACCTGATGAGTCCCCGCGTCCAGATTGTGAGCCGTGTAGATATCCAACATGTTCAACCAATCCATTTGATGGTGTCCCGCTTCCATCGCTACGTTGGTAAACTGAATTTTAAGTCGTTCGCCGGGTGCCGTTTAACTGACCTCACAAGTTGGCGGCGCCCGGTTTTTTGCGCTTGCAGGCTTTAAATTCCTAAAATCATCCTTATAAATAAAGAAATGCTGTATTTATCTGAAATTAAAACAAATTCTTTTTAATTATTGAGCTTTTGTTACCCCTTCAGTAGCATCATAGTAGTGGGTAGATCCTTTTTATTCGCTGAAGATTAGCTCTACAGCGCCGTAAGAGAGCCCGCCCAGTAGGTTACTAAACTGTTAATAAATTAGATAACTAATTGATATGAAAGGTACTATAACCAATCCTGTTCCCCTCCTCGCACTCCGTGAACTTGTTGTTTTTCCGCAGCAGGTCGTTCCGCTATTCGTGGGTCGTGAAAAGAGTGTGCGCGCGATTGAAGAATCGCAAAAAGAGGGCAAGTACATCATGCTTGCCGCTCAAAGGGACGCCCGTACCAGCAACCCAACTCAGAAAGATATTTACTCAGTCGGAACGCTCGGTGAAGTCGTTCAACTAATTCGTTTGGCCGATGGTCCGATAAAAGTTCTTGTCGAAGGAAAGATGCGCGCCCGCATCAAGAATTACGCGCAAGAAGATGATTTCATGCTCGTCGACGTCGAAGAAATTGTCACGCCGACCGAGGTCTCGACCGAATTGAAGGCGTTAATGCGTTCGGTAAATGTAACGTTCGAGAATTACGTAAAGCTCGGAAAGAAAGTTAATCCCGAGATGATCATGCAGGTGAACGCGATTGAAGATCCTTCGCGTCTTGCCGATGCAATAGTTGTGCAGCTCAATCTCAAGCTCGAAGACAAGCAGGAGATTCTCGAGTGCATCGATCCGCAGGAGCGCCTAGAGAAGATTCTTGGACACATGAAGTCCGAGATCGAAATTCTTCAAGTTGAAAAGCGCATCCGCAATCGCGTCAAGAAACAAATGGAAAAGACGCAGAAGGAATACTATCTCAATGAGCAGATGCGCGCTATTCAGAAGGAACTCGGCGAGAAAGACGACTTCCGTAATGAGGTTCAGGAACTAGAAGATAAGCTCAAGGCCAAAGACATGCCCGATGAGCCGCGCGATAAGACCGAGAAGGAAATTCGCAAGCTCAAGATGATGTCGCCGATGTCGGCGGAAGCCACGGTG
>CAYTAW010000471.1:0-2789 GCA_964435675.1 uncultured Bdellovibrionales bacterium | reverse complement strand
AATCAAGGCTATACGACTTTTTCGTGCATCCAGCGTGTTAGCTGGAAGATAAGATTCTCCTCTCAACTCCATAGAACCCGAATCAGCCCGAAAAACACCGGATAAAACATTCATCAGGGTTGATTTTCCCGCACCGTTTTCTCCAATCAACGCATGAATCTCGCCTTTTTTCAGGGAAAAATCAACTCCATCAAGCGCAACGGTGGCTCCGAATTTTTTCTTGATTGAATGTAATTCTAAAATCGGCATTGTTTTTTTGAAATGAAGCTTGAAGAATTTTTAACACAAATTTGCACAGATACAAATACATTGGAACGTTTTTTAGAGAATTCTTCCAAACTAATTCAATCAAAACCTTTATCTATCAGTTTTTATGTCTATTTGAGAAAAAGAAAAAGGACTTACCGAAGAAAATCAGTAAGTCCTTATTTTATCAGGAATAAATTGGTCGGGGCGAGATGATTCGAACATCCGACCTCACGGTCCCGAACCGTGCGCTCTACCAGGCTGAGCCACGCCCCGAAATGGGTTTACGGCGCGCAGGCGCCGCGAAATGCCCTAAATTGTAAGAATGCCACAACTTTTCTCTGGATTCAATTGCCGGACGGCATGGTTTTATTGCTACGAATTCAGTGGGAATCCGATAGTATTTAGCAAATGTACGCCGTCCGGATTGCTGCCGAGAAGGTTTGAAAACCACCGTTCAGGGTCACCTGCCACCGACTTTGACTCGATAGGCTTGGTGGGTTCAGTGATGGCAGTGGCTGCGGATCTTCGAGCACTGTGTGCTAAGCGGGCGAGCTGTTTAGTGGTTTCTGCGGAAAGCGCGCTACGATCCGGACAGGCCTGTTCATGAAGTTCGAAGATCAAATTGAGCAGCCGCCGTTCCGGTTGAGCGAAATACGGAAGCGTGGCTATGGCTACGAGAGATGCGGCGCGATCCGCCGCCGGAATATGCTTGGAATCGTATAGCTGCCACATAGCAGCGGTAAGCGCGAAGCTATAGAGCCGGATACGGACATCACGCAGCTGCGTACATTTCTTCATCAAGGAGCAGAGTAGGGCGCTGTCGGGTTGCTCGAAGCGAAATTCGCTCGCGCCGATTGAGTGGAGCAGTGTATTGAGCGTGCTCGCGTCAATTTCAAACTTAGAAGCCAATTTGCCGTCAGCCTGATTATTGCCGAGCTGTTGGAATGACATCTCGGCGATACGCAATGCGGAGCGGATCAGTGAGCCCGATAGCTCAGCTGACTTGTCGTCCACGTGGCGCGACGGCGATGTCCCTTGCCAGTCGAGATGGACGCCGAAGGTTCTCTTTAAATCCGCCAGCGTTTCATCGGTGCACGCCCGTTCAGTTGCTTGAATGCGATCGAGGTTGAGCGCCGCTCCAACCGTTGCTAACGCGCGCACAGTCATGTTGATTCGCGAGCGATTTGTGTCGTCGGTAAATCTAAAATCGCTGCGTACTACAGCGAGCGCCACGTCCGCCGCGACTTTAAGGCGCTGCGCGACGTCAATTATATCCGTCTCAGCGCGATACTCAGGTGACAATCGCACGCTCACCACTGTTGGATCGGATAAAATCGCCAAATAATAATTCATGCAACGGATGTTTTTTTCATCTAAGGGATCGAGCACGCGGCGATCGAGTACTTGTACCGCGAAGCTGCCGAACTTTTTGAGGCCGTCTAGTGACTGCGCTGCTGCTAGTGTATCGGAGAGTAAGCAACGTACCCCGACATCTGCCAGGCGGCAGCCCGCATTTATAGCGCTTGCCGCAAGTTTGCGCGCCGCGTCCAGATCGAACTGATTGATGCGCCGAACCAAGCGATCGATAAGCGCCGGTTCTTCGGCGCCAAATTCCGGGTTGATTCTGCGCTTCAATAGTAGGTCGAGCGCTTCGGCTGTACGGCGTAGCCGGCTTTCATAAACGTGCTTGGGGACTCCGGGTTGATTCGTTCGATCTCCCCCTAAGTTATTGAGCAGCATGCGCTGCACCGCCCCTTTGAAATCCTGATTAAACGCAAGGCGTTCTGCTTGGCGGTTCGTAAGCGTGTTGTTTGCGAGCACCTCGAGTTTTTTGAAATCAACTTCGGTGTTCCTTCCTGGTTGAAGCGCGTCAAGTATCGAGATCAGCTCCGGCACCACGACGCTATCTGGTATGGCTATGCGCGGTGTACGCGTTGTTCTAGGCGCGTCAAAAGTGGGCGTCGGCGCGAAGCCCGGAGCGCTACGCGCTGAAGATTGCGGAGTCGGCGCTGGGCGCCGTTGTCGATCTATGTTCATGTGAAGATAAAGCGCTTACAACTCACGGTAATTTATCATGGTCGACGCAGCTAACATATTCGGCAAATTTGCAGAGTCGGAGGCGGCGATAGAGCTATTTAACTATTTGTTTTGGGGGGTTAGTGCGTTGCCGGCTCTTACCAAAACCGCTTGTCGGCAGAGCTTGCGCTAGCTTAGGATGGCCGCACTTATTCTTTTTCCGGAGGATCTATGGGAAATCCCATGAAGCGCAGCACGGTATTGGTGTGGGTTGGATTATTTCTTGGACTTTTTGGTTTGGCGTTCGCCTCGGCCGGATGGCTTTCGATTTCTCATGAGCTTGCCTATCTGAGCGAGGGTAAGACGGTTGACGGAATAGTGCTGGGAAAGAGCATAGACGAGTCCTGGAGCAGCGACCACAAGACGAAAAGCGTTTATCACGTGGTGCGCTACCGCTTTACTCCAGAGGATGGTACGGAAATGAACTCTTCGAGCAATGTCGTATCCGAAATATACGATGAAAT
>CAYTAW010000470.1:2470-2796 GCA_964435675.1 uncultured Bdellovibrionales bacterium | reverse complement strand
GAGAATGTACAGAGCGCCCGCAACTATAGTTGAAGTGAATAACGTGCTGAAAACATTGAGATATTTAATGCACATAGAACCCTCGCAAAAACCTTCACTAAGGATATGGATGGAAATGCGTCAATTGTTGCGTATTCGCCGCAGTTATTTTCGTGAAATATGTATTTTGCGTATGCCTAAAACGCCTCTACGGATTTCATGACCTACCAATCTTTTCGGAAGAGGCTTGCCGCCAGCGGAGTCCGCATCGTCGTCTGCATTGGTGATCAACAGAGCGATATCGATGGCGGCTACTGCGAAAAAGGATTCAAACTTCCAAATCCGGT
>CAYTAW010000470.1:0-2460 GCA_964435675.1 uncultured Bdellovibrionales bacterium | reverse complement strand
ACTCAGGACTTGCCAAAATATATTTCCTGCAGCCGCTGGTCCTTGCGCACTTCATCCGGCGTCCCCTGCAGTACCACTTGCCCTGAATCCATCACGATTACGCGATGACAGAATTTTTGGATGAAATTTATATCGTGTTCGATCACCATCACGGTTTTGTTCATCTCTTGCAGCGAAATAATTAGCTTAGCGATGTCATCTTTCATGCGCGGCGAAACGCCGGCGGTCGGCTCATCCAGCAGAAAAAGTTCGGCGCCGAATGCGAGAGTGCGAATGATTTCGAGCAGTCGCATCTGCCCCCCCGACAAAGAACCGGCTTTGTCCGCGGCGCGCGACTCGATATTCACCCGCTTCAGTAGTTCGAGCGCGTGTTCCCGATTTTTTTTGTGTTGAGAAAACCAGGGTAGTAGGATTCTTTTCGCCGGCTGCCTGCTTTCAATCGCCGTAATTACGTTTTCAAGCACAGTCATCTCGCGGAAAATGCCAAAATTTTGGAAAACACGGCCAATTCCGCGCAGCGCGCGTTGGTGAGCCGGGTCGGCGCTTATCTCGCTGCCGTCGAATTTTATGCTACCGTTGCCGACAGTGAAACCGCTGAGACAATTGAAAAGCGTCGTTTTGCCGCAGCCGTTTGGTCCGATAATCCCCACCGTTTCGCCCCGTGCGATGGAGAAATTAACGCCGTTGAGGATTTTTTGCGCGCCGATTGAAAATTTTAAGTCAGAGACTTCTACAATTGAGGTCATCAAATCTTCCTTTGCAGGGGAAATATCTTTGCTCGATTCCAGTAAACAACACCAAGCAATATCAGCGCGTACAGCAGCTGGCGCATTGGTCCGAGCACGCTGGGTGGAATATCGATGAAGCGCAGCGGCTCTGGAAGGAGCACGAGAAAAACGCACGACGCGCAGCACCCCCAATAGGAGCCGGGACGGCCGATGGTGACGATGGTGAGCACGAAGATCATCTCGTTCAAGCCGAAGCACGACGGATCGATGTAACCGATATAGTAGGCGAAGAACGCCCCGGCAAGTCCGGCCGCTGCCGAGGCGACGAAAAAGCTCACGTTCCGCAGTCGATTTACGTTCTTTCCAATTGCCGAAACGGCAAAGGGGTACTCGGCCTGCCCGCGCAGCCCGCGCGCGAAGGCGCTATTAAAGAGAATCCACATAACCAATTGAACGGCGACGACGAAGGCGAGGATCAGGCAAAGAAAATCTATGTTTTCACTGAATTCAAATCCTCCGATTACCGGGCGCGGAATGCCGGCGATGCCAAGCACTCCGCGCGTTACGCTCTGCCAGTTGATCAGTAGTGCGCTGACAATTGCGCTGAACGCAAGTGTACCGATTGAAAAATAGTCGGTCTCAAGCTTGAGCGAAATCGCGCCCAAGAAAAAAGAGAACCCGCCGGCGAGTAGGGTGCTGCACACGATACAGGTCGCAAATGAAAATTGATGGTCGGTTGCGAGCAGTGCCGTCGTATAGGCGCCGACGGAATATGAGGCGACGTGCGCCAAATTAAAGAGCATTCCCAATCCGAAATTAACGTTGAATCCCTGCGCCAAAATCATGTAAATGCAAATTAAGATGAGCAGGTGAATGAAATATTCCATCTACGCTCTCCGGCTCGATGAGTTGAACAAGCCCTGCGGCCGAAAAAGGAGAACGAGTAGGATAATCGCGAAGGAGAACGCGTCTCGATAGCCCGCAGGAATGCTCCAGTCACCGAGGTCTAATCCGACGGCGAGGTTTTCCACGATGCCGAGCATGTAGCTGCCCGCGATTGTGCCCCAAATATTTCCCAATCCGCCGAGCACCATCGCCGCAAATGCTTTGATTGTATAAATGTTTCCCATCGTCGGTTGAAGGTTGGTTTCGTAGCCCACTAAAATTCCGGCGTAGCTGGCGAGAAGTACGCTGACAATAAAGATTGTCAATACGATGCGCTTTTGATTGATGCCTAGCGCTTCAGCTCCATGCGCAAATTCTGAGAGCGCTCGAATCGAGCGCCCGAAGGGCGTCGAATGGACCGTGTACCCCAAAATACCGAGCAGTATGAACGCGGATGCGATTATTAGAATCTGAATATTCGTGATGAAGACCCCGTACATTTCGTGCGCCGATATGTCGATCCCTATGGTCAGGGTTTTGACTTCCACGCCAAAAAACATCGAGACGAGAGATTCGATGATGCTCGATAGTGCCAGCGTGGTAACAAATACCAGCAGGACGCTATACCGCAAGAAAGGGAGCACGAAGATATTCAGTGTAAATGCCGACATGACCGACATGGCAAGCGCGCTTTCGAGCGCCGCTAACGCCAATGGCTGTTCGAAGGAAATGGCAAAAAGGTAAAAAAAGTAGGCGCCGAGCATCAACAAGTGACCGTAGGCAAAATTTAGAATCCTTAGTAGTCCGTAGCTGAGCGTCAGGCCGGCGCTTGCGAGTGCATAGATAC
>CAYTAW010000469.1:1791-2797 GCA_964435675.1 uncultured Bdellovibrionales bacterium | reverse complement strand
GGGGTAGGGAGTCTTTTCCGCGCGCGGCGGGCGACGCTCAGAGCCCCGCGGCGGATGCAGACGGAGATGATAATTTCGGATTTACATTTATTGGATAAACGATCCTGAGTAGTTTTGGTGAGGATTGATATGGCAGGAGTAAGCGCTGAAGTAGTATCGCAAGAATCGCCGGGTGCCCAGCTCTCGGGCACTCTGCCGCCCATTACGAGCCAGCACCAATTTCCAACGATCGAATTTGAAGGACGCCACTTGTCGTCAGCGGCGGCTTCCTCGATTGGCGCGGTGTTCATCGACGGAAAACCCGACTGGACGCGCACCGGGGAAATACAGCTTATTTCTGTGAACCAGTTGGTGCAGCATCCCTGGAACCCCCGTACGCTTGTTGATCCACGCGACATGCTTGCAACCACTGAGTCAGTGAACTCACAGGGCGTCCATACACCGCTTCATATCTGTCAATTCGGAAGTGACGCAGAAAAAGGATTGATTTTGAGCGGTCATAGACGTCTTTGGGTCGTTGAAGGTCTGGGTGGAGATTTAATTCCCTGTCGTCTTGATCCTCGCCGAGTGTTGAGTGAAGTGGAGCAGCGCGAGGAGCTGATTCGCGCCAATGAAGGTCAGGAGCCACCGGCACCAATCGACCACGCGAAAGGAATTCTTGCCTACATGACGTGCACGACGCCACCGTTGAATCAGTCGCAAGTCGCTAAGAAATTAGGAATGCACCCCGTCGCAGTCAGCAATTTATTACGGTTCTTGATTTTGCCGGAGAAAGTTCAGGACCTGATCAATAAACGCGAGCTTAACGAAGCTGTCGCAATTCAGATTGCGAGAACAGTGGCGCACACAAAAATCGATCCAGAAAGAATAATCAACATCGCTGAAACGGCCGCCGAACAAAAATGGCCAGCTCGCCGAGTATTGGTGGCATTAACCGGAAAACAGACAGCCAATAGAGGTATTAGAAAAGGAGAAAATAGAAAGTCTCGACCTATATCAGGGCCTA
>CAYTAW010000469.1:0-1777 GCA_964435675.1 uncultured Bdellovibrionales bacterium | reverse complement strand
GCGATCATGCAGGTGCCCGTTGAATTCGGCGGAGGGAATAGTGGTGTTTCTCTAAATACTGAAATTCCTAATGCGCAAACCGAGCAGCCTCGCGGGTCCGATCGTGAAAGTCGAGGCCGTGCGAGCCAATTGAAATTTATAGGACGGGATTCGTCTGTTGAGCCTGCGCAGTCCCCATCGAGACCAATTTCGACTGAACTAGTCGTAGATGAAACGCCAGTATCCCCCGATGCCGCATCGGATCCATACGGGTTGAAGGCGCCCATCACCTATGAGTTTCCGCTGGTGCAGGGCAAAGGGGGAGAAGTTTTTAAATCGGCTGCATCGAGCTCGATCGAGGCCGTATTCATTGACGGCTATCCGGATTGGTCACGCTGCGGAGAAGTGCAGTTAATTTTCAAGAGTGCGTTGAGGCAGCATCCGTGGAATCCTCGCGTTACGGTGACCGCGGAAGCGATGCGCACGACCTTACTGAGCGTCAAGGCGGGCGGAATTCATACACCGCTGGCTATCACGCAGCATGCAGACGATCCCCGATTGGGATCAATTCTCGGTGGTCATCGGCGTACGTGGGCGGCTCATAAGCTGCCCGTCGATCTCATACCATGCCGTCTCGATGCGCGTGGCGTGCTTTCGGAAATCCAAGTGCGCGAATCCCTGCTCGGGGACAATATCGGACAAGTTCGTGTGCCGCCAATGGATCGCGCGCAGAGTTATTATGACTACGTAGTGAAGAGCGGACTCGACATCGGCGCCGCAGCGGCGCGAATCAATGTCAGTGAGGCCGTGCTCCGCCGCGCCTTCCGTCTACTAGACCTACCCGAGCCCGTGCGTCAGCTAATAAATATCGGCGCATTGAATGAAAGCCAGGGGGATGCGCTACGAAGCCATCGCGGCAGTCCCGAGACAGTTATAGCGCTTGCAAATCGCGCAGTAAACGAAGGCCTGACGACAACGATATTGCGCAGTATGGCAGCGGCGTCAACTCCGGATCTATCGGCAACATTTGGCGGTGCACCAGTAAATAAAACGCTTCACTTCGCAGTCGGTCCGCAACGCCGGCTCCATATTGAAGTTATCGCCGAAGGAGATCTCCCGACAGGGGTAGAGCTCAGTGAGCGCCTCAGAGAAGGCTTTGCGAGAATTGATCAAGCTCACGAGGTGACAATAATTGATCCGGCCACAGATGGGGTTTCGAAGAGACAGAGTAACGTCAGACTGAAAAGCCTATTCCCTAATCTTTCATCTGAGGTGGAGACAAAAATAATCAAATATCTCGGTGATTGGGTTGGCATAGTCGAGGGAGACTACATGGTTACGGCAGAAGTTGCCGAAGCGCTGCGTCGTCCGTTCACCAATAAGGAGCTGAAAAAGCTTAACCTAACCGACCACGAGTATACCCTGCAAAATACGGTAAAATGGCACAAGCTTGATGCAGGCGGCCGCGATGTTTCCCAAGTGACGCTCGCGCAAGTGATGTCATTTTGGGCCGGAAGTTTGAACGCGCTCCATCAGCTCCCCTCGAGTCAGCATTTTATGAATGCCGAGCGTATTTTCAGTATTCCACTTGATACCTCATCGGTTCAGGGAGCGGGACGTGAAACGATTGCAAAAGAGATTCGAGCACGGCTTGGAAAAGTAGCAGCGGTTCTCGATACGCGCATCCTGCCGATGGTGCGAGCCGAAATTCTCGCAGAAGAGTGGCAAAAAGGTATAGCCGAGGATCGAGTCATTTCGGATAGTGATTTGACTGAGCAGGGGTTTCAGGTGACGCGTA